>NZ_JAMXFI010000146.1:0-20632 GCF_025460875.1 Microvirga yunnanensis | reverse complement strand
GATCCATCCGATGCTTTCTTCTTGAATGAGAGCATCGGTCAGAACGGACCCAGCGGGCCGCGCCAGCGAAAACCGGATCCACTTTTCACTGGCGTGGCCCTTCGGGTCGCTGACGCGGCCCTCTGGGCCCGTCCGATGCTCTAGGCGTTCCTGTCATTCTGGCGTCGCAGCGATCTCGTCCGCCCGATATCCCTGCACATAAAGAAGCGCCGACAGATCCGCATGGTCGAGCCGGGCGTGGGCTGCCGCCGCAACGGCCGGTTTGGCATGGAAGGCGACGCCAAGACCGGCTTCTTCCAGCATGGCGAGGTCGTTGGCGCCGTCCCCCACGGCCATGGTGTCGTTCGGCGCCAGGCCGAAGCGCGTGCGCAGCTCGATGAGGGTCGCAAGCTTCGCCTCGCGTCCCAGGATCGGTTCCTCGACGGTGCCGGCGAGCGTCTCCCCGTCCAGGATCAGATGGTTGGAGCGGTGCTCATGGAAGCCGATCTTGGCCGCGATCGGGCCGGTGAAAAGGGTGAAACCGCCCGAAACCAAGCAGGCATAGGCGCCATTGGTCCGCATGGTCTGGACGAGGCTACGGCCGCCGGGCGTCAGGGTGATGCGTGTCCCGATGATCTCGTCGACCACATTGACCGGGAGGTTCTTCAGCAGCGCCACACGCTCGCGCAGGGCCGGCTCGAAGGCGATCTCGCCGCGCATGGCCCGCTCGGTGATCTCGGAGACTTCCCTTTTCAACCCGACGTAATCGGCCAGCTCGTCGATGCATTCCTGGCCGATCATGGTGGAGTCCATGTCGGCCAGGAACAGGCGTTTGCGGCGGTTCGCCAGAGGCTGCACCACGATGTCGATAGGCTGCCCTTCGAGGGCTTGGCGCAGGGCGCCCTCGACCGCTTTGGCCTCCGCCGGAGCCGGAACGATCAGGTCGGCGGCGATTCCCCTTGCCAGGACGGAGCGTTCCGTCTCATGTCCGATCGACGCGGCACCGAGCGCCACGACCTCGTCCGTGAGCACAGGTCGAGACGGGTTGGCGATGAGGGTCGCGACAAGGGTATTCGGGGAAGACGCCATTGGAAGACCTGGCTGTGAGTGGGTTGAAGGTCGGCGCGGTTCTCATCGCAGGGCCGACCGCATCAGGCAAGTCCGCATTGGGCATCAGACTGGCTCAAGAGCTCGACGGCGTCGTGATCAATGCCGATTCCATGCAGGTCTACAGGGACCTCCGGATCATCACCGCGCGCCCGACGCCGGACGAGGAGGCTCAGGCGCCCCACCGGCTCTACGGCCATGTGGACGCCGCCGTGAACTTCTCCGTCGGGCGCTACGTGGCCGACGCCGTTGCGGCGCTCCGGGAGGCCGGGGGCCGGAAGCTGCCGATCCTCGTGGGCGGGACCGGGCTCTACTTCAAGGCCCTGACCGAAGGCCTGTCCGACATGCCCGCCGTACCCGACGCCGTCCGCGAGCAGGTGCGCCGGGACAGCGAGGGCATGGAAACACCCGACCTCCACCGTCTCCTGTCGGAGCGCGATCCGGAAACGGCCCGGACCCTGCGACCCTCCGACCGCCTGCGCGTCCAGCGGGCGCTCGAGATCTTCGCCGCGACCGGTCGGCCGCTCGTGTCCTTCCATGGAGACCGCCAGCCGGGGCCTCTTTCCGATGGGCCTGTTCTCAAGCTCTTTCTCGCCCCCGACCGGGACGAGCTGCGACGGCGCATCGACGCCCGGTTCGTCACCATGATGGATCAGGGCGCGCTGGAGGAGGTGCGGGCCCTGGGCGAGCGCGACCTCGATCCCATGCTGCCGGCCATGCGCGCTCATGGCGTGCCGGGCCTTCTGGCCTATCTGCGCGGCGAGATCACGCTCGACGAGGCCATCGCCAGAGGACAGGGCGATACGCGCCGCTATGCCAAGCGCCAGTTCACCTGGTTCCGACACCAGCTGCCCGATTGGCGCTGGGTCGAGCCGGAGCGGGGCTTCGAGGCCGCGATGGCGCGGATCAATGCCCCGGAGCGCCGGTCGCCATCTGATAGAACGTGATGACAATCTCGAACACGATCAGGATGACGATGATCAGTTCGAGACGCAAGGATCGTTCCGTGTCGATGATATCGGTCAGCGCCTGGGCGGTGTCGCCCAGAACCTCGAGCTTGCGGTGGAGCGCCGTGGCGCGCTCCTTCAACTCGTATTCATCCTCCAGGCGGGCATAGAGGCGCTCCAGGTCCGGCCGGTCCCACAGGACGTCAGGCTTTTCCTCGACGGCCACGCCGCCCGACATGCGCTGACGGACCAGGAGCGCCTGGCCGACCTGCTTGAGGATCCTGCGTCGGTCCCGGGGGCGCCGGCCCCTCTCCGCGAGATGCTGGACCGAGGGCTCCACCAGCTCGAAGGCGGCCGTGGCCTCCCGCTCGTCCCGGGCGAGGGTCGCGCTCTTGGACAGGGCATCGGCGATGACGATCAGTCGCTCGGTCGAGAGCTGCTTGATATAGATCGGCCCGCCCGGCGGGATCTGGTCGTCCCGATCCGGGGTGATTTCGATGATCGCGGTCTCTTCCTCGTGCCGGGCGAACTCACCCTGGATGCGCTGGCGAAGGCTGCGGATGACCTCGTCCTCCTCGAGCGGCGTGAGGCCTACGAGAACGGCGACGCCGTAGCGGAAGAGGGCGACGAACCCGTCCTGTCCGGCCCGGAAGGCGAGGGGGGTGGTGGAGAGCACGTCGCTCCGCTCGAGCCCGGCCACGTCGAGCCGGTCGCCCAGGAGCAGGGCGCGGGCGGTGAGGCGCAGGTTCTGCGTGGTCGCACCGGTCGGTGGGATAGGATCGGACATGGTCATACGACTAAAATAGGGGGCTTCGCGCAAAAGCTAAGCCGCTTCGAAGCAAGTCCCTCCCGCTTGACCGAATGAACCGGATCGTTTAGCGTCGGCGCAACTTTTGAACCGAGAGCTGCCCCCATGCGCAAGCTTATTCTCGTAGTACGAGCGCCATCGACGGAGCGGGATTGACCCGCAGGTCCGGCGATGGCGCACAGGCCCCCTCAGGGGCCTTTTTTATTGCCCGAATTCCAAGACAGTGATGCGAAAGACCCCAGGGAGCGAGTGAGATGAGCGAGACGATGACGGGAGCCGAAATGGTGATCCGAGCCCTGCAGGATCAGGGAGTTGAGCATATCTTCGGTTATCCGGGCGGCGCGGTGCTTCCCATCTACGACGCGCTCTTCCACCAGGACAGGGTTCGCCACGTGCTCGTCCGCCACGAGCAGGGGGCGGTCCACGCGGCCGAGGGATATGCCCGCTCGTCCGGCAAGCCCGGCGTCGTGCTGGTGACGTCGGGTCCCGGAGCGACCAACGCGATCACGGGTCTCGCGGACGCCATGATGGATTCGATCCCCCTGGTCTGCATCACCGGCCAGGTGCCGACCCATCTCATCGGCTCCGACGCCTTCCAGGAATGCGATACGGTCGGCATCACCCGCCACTGCACGAAGCACAACTACCTCGTCAAGAACATCGAGGATCTGCCGCGCGTCCTGCATGAGGCCTTCTACGTGGCCCAGAACGGACGACCGGGACCGGTCGTGGTCGACCTGCCGAAGGACATCCAGTTCAAGACCGGCTCTTACGTGCGCCCCCTGAGCAACCAGCACAAGACCTATCGACCGACCGTCAAGGGTGACCTGGACCATATCCGCGCGGCCGTTGAACTGATGGCCAAGGCCAAGCGCCCGGTGTTCTATACGGGCGGCGGTGTGGTCAATTCAGGTCCTCACGCGTCCGCCCTGCTGCGCGAGCTCGTGCAGCTCACGGGCTTTCCCATCACGTCGACCCTGATGGGGCTTGGCGCCTTTCCGGCCTCCGGCCGCCAGTGGCTCGGCATGCTGGGCATGCACGGCACCTACGAGGCCAATCTCGCGATGCACGAATGCGACGTGATGATCAATATCGGGGCGCGCTTCGACGACCGGATCACGGGCCGGCTCGATGCCTTCTCGCCCTTCTCCAAGCGCATCCACGTGGACATCGATCCCTCGTCGATCAACAAGACCGTGAAGGTGGATATCCCGATCGTCGGTGATTGCGCGCATGTTCTGGAGGATATGCTGCGCCTGTGGCGGCAGAATGCCCATCAGCCGGACAAGGCCGCTCTCACGGAATGGTGGGGAAAGATCGACGGCTGGCGTGCCCGCAACTGCCTGGCCTTCCGCAATTCGACGGAAACCATCAAGCCGCAATACGCGATCCAGCGCCTGTACGAACTGACCAAGGATCGCGAGACCTACGTCACCACGGAAGTGGGCCAGCACCAGATGTGGGCAGCGCAATACTTCAAGTTCGAGGAGCCGAACCGCTGGATGACCTCGGGCGGCCACGGCACGATGGGCTATGGATTGCCCGCGGCCGTCGGCGCTCAGCTGGCGCACCCCGACGCGCTCGTGATCGACATTGCCGGCGAAGCCTCGATCCAGATGATGCTGCAGGAGATGTCGACCGCCTTGCAGTACAGCCTGCCGATCAAGGTCTTCATCCTCAACAACGAGTACATGGGCATGGTGCGCCAGTGGCAGGAGCTGCTGCATGGCGGCCGATACTCCCACAGCTACTCGGAATCGCTGCCCGATTTCGTGAAGCTCGCGGAAGCCTATGGGGGCGTCGGCCTCCGCTGCGACAAGCCCGGCGACCTCGATGCCAAGATCCTGGAGATGATCAACGTGAACCGCCCGGTCATCTTCGACTGCGTCGTCGACAAGACCGAGAACTGCTTCCCGATGATCCCGTCGGGCAAGGCGCACAACGAGATGCTGCTCAACGACTATCTCGGCGAGACCGGAGCCGATATCGGCTCCGTGATCGACGAGAAGGGCAAGATGCTGGTGTGATGAGGGGGGTCTGAACCGTGCCTACTCTCGTCATCGCCAACAAGTGCTACTCGTCCTGGTCGCTGCGCCCCTGGCTGCTGATGAAGCAGCTCGGCGTCGCCTTCGACGAGATCACCATTCCGCTCGATCTGCCGGACACGAAGGCGCGGGTCCTGAAGCACTCGCCCGCCGGCAAGGTCCCGATCCTGATCGACGGCGATGTGACCGTATGGGAATCGATCGCCATCATGGAATATGTGGGTGACGCCTTCGGCGCGCCCGTATGGCCCGGCGATCGGAAGGCCCGCGCCATGGCGCGTTCGATCGCCGCCGAGATGCATGCGGGCTTTCCGGCCCTCCGCTCCGCGTGCCCGATGAATCTCGGCAAGAAGTTCGCCCGGAAGAACCGCGGCGAGGCCGTGGATCGTGATGTCGCGCGCTTCAGCGAGATCGTCCGTCAGTCGCGTGAGCGTTTCGGCGCCGGCGGTCCGTTCCTGTTCGGGGCCTTCTCGGCGGCCGATGCCATGTATGCGCCGCTCGCGACCCGTCTCGACACCTACTCCATCGCGCACGATGCCACCACGCAGGCTTATGTGGACGCGATCCTGTCGCTGCCGGCCTTTGAAAACTGGCGCGCCGCCGCCATGACGGAGGAATGGGTCGTCACGGCCGACGAGGTCGACGAGGAAGCCATCGAAAACTACCGCAGGGCGGCTTGAGGCCAATCAGAATTCGGGAAACCAGACCATGCTGCAGATGAAAACCCATTATCCCGATGCGACCCGCGTCGAGCCCTCGAGCCGGCATACGCTCGCCATCGTGGTCGACAACGAGCCCGGCGTCCTTGCGCGCATCGCCGGCCTGTTCTCCGGTCGCGGCTACAACATCGAGAGCCTGACCGTCACCGAGACGGAGCACGAGGCGCATATCTCGCGCATCACCATCGTGACCACGGGCACCGACAGCATCATTCAGCAGATCAAGAGCCAGCTCGAGCGCCTCGTGCCCGTTCACCGCGTCGTGGACCTGACGCTCACCGGCGAGGCCGTCGAGCGTGAGCTCTGCCTTGTCAAGGTCGTCGGCAAGGGCGATCACCGGGTGGAGGCGATGCGTCTCGCTTCGGCGTTCGGCGCCCGCACGATGGACGCGACCCTGACCTCGTTCGTCTACGAGCTGACCGGCACGACCGACGAGGTCGAGCGATTCATCAAGCTGATGACCGCAGTCGGACTGGTCGAGGTTTCCCGCACCGGCGTCGCCGCCATGGCGCGGGGCGCGGAAGGGATCAGCTGAGGCGTCACCCCCTGAAGTCGTTCTCCTGCAGGAACGCTTCCTCCTCGGGCGTCGTCTCGCGGCCGAGGATGGCATTGCGGTGCGGGAAGCGGCCGAAGCGGGCAATGATGCCGTGATGGTGGCGCGCCCACTTGATGGAGTCCTCGCCGAGGGCTTCGTTCAAGGTCACCGAGCGCTCCTGATGCCTGAGGGACTCGGAGTGCATGAAGGGAAGGTAGAAGAACCGGCGGAACTCAGGTTCCACCCGATGGTCGAATCCGCGCTCGATGGCCCGGTCCGCCGCCATCAGGGCGACCGGGTCGGTTTTGTAGGTTTCGCGCTTTCCCCGGAACATGTTCCGGGGAAACTGGTCGAGGAGGAGAATGACGGCGAGCGCGCCCTCCGGGGTGAGTTCCCACTCGTTGAGATCGCCCCGGGCGGCAGCCTCATAGGTGGGGAGGAAACGGTCGCGGCAGACCTGGTCGAAGGTGTCGTCCTTCGAAAACCATTTGTCAGGACCGGCTTCGCGCCAGAACGAGATGACTTCGTCGGGAGTGGCAAGACGCTGCATGCGGCGTTGTCCTTCTCGGCAAAAGGGATGAAGGCCAATCTAGAGCATTGGGGAGCCTTTTGAACTCTCCAGGCTCGGATCGTTTGATGGCAGAAATAGCCGGGCTTTGCGCTCCATGCAGGCCGAGTCGGCAGTTTTGCTACAAACAACACCTTGTCAGCGCAGTTTTATTCGCTAAAAGCGGCGCCTGACAAAACAATTGTTGCGTAGATCCTGAGGATCGCGCGGCGGCTACGAGGACGGGGGAAAAGCCCCCCTTTGAAAACAAGGGACCCGAGGACCATGCGTGTCTATTACGATCGCGACGCGGACATCAATCTGATCAAGGGCAAGAAGGTTGCCATCGTCGGCTACGGCAGCCAGGGCCACGCCCATACCCTGAACCTGCGCGATTCGGGCGTGAAGGACATCGTCGTGGCCCTCCGCAAGGGCTCGCCCTCCGTGGCCAAGGCCGAGAAGGCCGGGCTCAAGGTCATGGACGTGACCGAGGCCGCCAAATGGGCCGACGTGGTCATGATGCTGACCCCCGATGAGCTTCAGGCCGACATCTACCGCAACGAGCTTCACGACAACATGAAGCAGGGCGCGGCGCTGCTCTTCGCTCACGGCCTCAACGTCCACTTCAACCTCATCGAGCCCCGCAAGGACCTGGACGTGCTCATGGTCGCTCCGAAGGGCCCGGGCCACACGGTGCGCTCCGAGTATCAGCGCGGGGGCGGTGTTCCGACCCTGATCGCGATCCATCAGGACGCGACGGGCAATGCCCACGACATCGCGCTCTCCTACGCGTCCGCCAATGGCGGCGGCCGCGCCGGCATCATCGAGACCACCTTCAAGGAAGAATGCGAAACCGACCTCTTCGGCGAGCAGGTGGTGCTCTGCGGCGGCCTCGTCGAGCTGATCAAGGCGGGCTTCGAGACCCTGGTCGAGGCGGGCTACGCCCCCGAGATGGCGTATTTCGAGTGCCTCCACGAAGTGAAGCTGATCGTCGACCTCATCTACGAGGGCGGCATCGCCAACATGAACTACTCCATCTCCAACACGGCCGAGTACGGCGAGTACGTCACCGGCCCGCGCATCATCACGGCCGAGACGAAAGCCGAAATGAAGCGGGTCCTGGAAGACATCCAGAGCGGCAAGTTCACCCGCGACTGGATGCTCGAGAACAAGGTCAACCAGACCTCCTTCAAGGCGACCCGCGCCCGCAACGCCGCGCACCCGATCGAGGATGTCGGCTCCCGCCTTCGCGACATGATGCCGTGGATCAAGGAAAAGGCCCTGGTCGACAAGACCCGGAACTGAGCCGTTTCCGGGCGGCGCGGGATGACCGCGCCGCCCGAGCGACTCCGCGCTACGCCAAAAGCGGATTTGTCAGATCGGCGGATTCCCGCTAGTGGCACCGGAACGATGACGTTACGGAATTCCATGGGCGCGACCAACTTGCTTCAAGAACTGGCGGGCTTCGACCTGCCGCTCTGGGCCGGGATCGACCCGGCCGCCCGTCTCGAGCTTCAGGCCAAACTCCAGCGCATCGTGCTCCCTGGCGGCGCGGTTCTCTTCCGCGAGGGCGATCCGGCCGACGCGCTCTACATGCTCGTGTCCGGGGCCCTCGGGGTGTCGGTGCAGGGCAGTCATGGCGAGCAGCAGCGCATCGCCCGCATCGCGCCGCCCGAGACCATCGGCGAGATGGCCCTCATCTCCCATGCGCCGCGCTCGGCGACCGTCACGGCCTTGAGGGACTCCGTTCTCCTGACCCTGGCCCGGGCGGATTTCGAGGATCTCATCGAGCGCTGGCCGGCCGTCATGCTCTATCTCTCCAAGCTGCTGGCCGAGCGGCTTCGCGCGGCGACCCGCAGCAAGCCCAGAACGTTCACGCCCACAACCTTCGCCATCGTTCCGGTCACGCATGGCGTGGCGGTTTCGGACTTTGCCCAGGCATTCCTGGCCGAGATGCGACAGAGTCACGGTGCCGGGGTCGATCTGGTGGCCGCGATGCCCGATGAGGAGGACGAGAACTGGCTGTACCGCTTCGAGGCGAGCCGCGAGCGGGTGATCTATGTCGCGCCTGAGCCGTCGGGGGCCTGGACGGAGCGCTGCATCCGTCACGCCGACCATGTCGTGCTCCTGGCGCGGCCGGGCGAGCCGCTGACCTGCGAGGCCGAGGCGCTCGGGGGAGCCGCGTCCGGGTGGCGTCGTCACGACCTCGTCCTGCTGCAGAAGCCCGATGCCACCCGCCCGAAGCCGGCGCATCCATCGCTTCAGGGGCTTCCCGTCGACCAGCGCCTTCATGTGCGGGAAAGGAGCCGGAGCGATCTCCAGCGGCTCATCCGCACGTCGAGCGGCAGGGCCGTCGGCCTGGTCCTGGCCGGGGGCGGGGCTCGTGGCTTTGCTCATCTCGGCGCGATCCAGGCTCTGCAGGAATGCGGCTTCCCAATCGACCTTGCCGGCGGAACCAGCATCGGCGCCGTCATGGCGGCCGTCTGCGCTCTTCAGATCAACCTGGACGAGGCGCGCGAGATCATGATGGAGGCCTTCGTCCGGAGCCCGCCGCTGAACGATTACACTCTGCCGCTGATCGCCTTGATCCGCGGCCTCAAGGTCGATGCGCGGCTGAGCCAGCATTTCGGGCAGCGCAACATCGAGGATCTCTGGCTGCCCTTCTTCTGCGTCTCGTCGAACCTGACGACCGGAACGACCCATATTCATCGTCAGGGCACGCTCTGGCGGGCCTTGCGGGCGAGCCTCGCCATTCCCGGGCTGCTGCCGCCCATTGTCGAGCCTGAAGGGGTGCTCGTCGATGGCGCCATGATGAACAACCTGCCGGCCGACATCATGGCCGACTTCCAGAGGGGGCCGGTGCTCGGCATCGACGTGGCGCGGGATGTGGCCTTCACCTCCGCGGGCGACGAGGAGAAGAAGGCGCCGCTCCTGCGCAGGCTCCTTGGACTGCCGACCGATGCGCCCGATATCGTCAATCTGCTCTATCGCTCGGCCACCATCTCCAGCGATGCCCAGACCCTGAAGGCGCGCGCCCATGCCACGCTGGTGATCCATCCGCCTCTTGCCGACGTGCCGCTCCGCGGGTGGGAGCAGTTCGAGAGGGTGGTCGAGATCGGCTACCGGCATACGAAGGAGCGCATCGATGCCGGGGATCTCGACGCGTTCAGGATTGCCTGAGAACGGTGGGCTGGACCACGGGCATCACAGGTGATGCAGCGCCATGGCGCCCGCCGCCACCGCAAGGCTCAGAGCGAGACCGAGCGTCTCGTGGCGATGCTTCCAGAACCGATGGACGGCGTAAGAGCAGACGAGGGTGGCGAGCAGGGCGCCAAGGCCCTGCATCAGCTGGTTGATCTTGGCCGGACCTCTCAGCGGCCCGGCTCGCTCCCAGCTTTCCATGATCCAGAACACCGAGAAAACGACGGACGCGGCGGCTGAGACCGACGGCCACCAGGCGGCTGGCAGTCCTGTTCCGAGCGGATCGGCCGCCTCGAGCGAGGACGCAGCGGGACTGATCTCTTCGGAAGTGGCGGGAGAAGGAAGGCTCACAACGAGGCAACCGTGATGTTGGCGCTATAACGTTAACATCACGGAAAAGCACTGCCACCTCTGGAACGGAGAGGGAAGCGCGGCTCACCCTTGGGCGAGCCGCTGACGTTACTGCTGATTGCTCTTCGTGTTCTGAGCCTTGTTGTTGTCCTGCTTCCCGGGATCGTTGCGGTTCTTCACGGTCCCGCCCGAGCCACGGATCTCATGGCCAGGATGCTTCTTGCTCTCGGCGGAGTTGTCGCCGTTCATCTTGCCTTTTCCCATCGGGGACCTCCTTCGGTGTGGGAGGTTAATGAACCCTCGGACACCCGGTTCCCGGTGCGCGCACCTACCACACCCAATAATGCGCGAGCCCCGCGCCTGGGGCGAGAATGACGAAGGCCCAGACGGAGGCGGAGGCCATGTTGGCAGCCTGGAACAGCATGGCCGGCATCAGGAAGATCCCGGCGATGAGGGCGATCACGGCGCGGATCGGACCGAAGAACCGTCCGAGGAACACGGCCCAGGGGCCGAAGCGTTGGAAGAAGTCTTCTCCCCGCAGGATGAGCTTGGGATGGCGGGACAGGGGCCATGTTTCATAGGCCGCCTTCTTGTAGCGCCGGCCGATGGCGAAGGAGACCCAGTTCCCGAGAAACGCTCCGCACGCAGCCCCGGCCCAGACCTCCCAGAACGGTATGTCGGCGGCCGCGATCACGAACCCGACCGCGATCATGATCGTCATGGTGGGCAGGAGGAGCGACACGAAGGCCAGCGATTCGGCAAAGGTCATGAGGCCGAGGACGAGCGGCGCATAGGCCTGATGGGCCTGCACGAATTCGACGATGCTGGTCTTCAGAAACGCGATGTCCATGGTGCCCGGGGTCGCCCTCTCGCGGGAAGAGTCAAGATCAATACGGATTGTCGCGGAAAGAACCAACTGCCTTTGTGATGAGTATGATCACATCAGGCGATTTGAAGCGCGACGGCCGTTGCGCTAACGGGTAGGTGGAAGGGGCCAGATCCATGAACGTTCTCTCGATTCAATCTCACGTTGCCTACGGCCATGTGGGTAACGCCTCCGCGGTGTTTCCGATGCAGCGCCTCGGCGTCGAGGTCTGGCCCATTCACACGGTTCAGTTCTCCAACCATACCGGCTACGGTTCCTGGAAGGGCCGGGTTTTCGACGGCCCGGCCATCGAGGATCTCGTGGAGGGGATCGCCGAACGGGGCGTGCTGTCCCGTTGCGACGGGGTTCTCTCGGGCTATATGGGGTCGGCCGACATCGGCAATGCGATCCTCTCGGCGGTCGCCCGGGTGCGCGCCCTCAATCCGCAGGCGCTCTACTGCTGCGATCCGGTGATCGGCGACGTGGGCCGTGGCGTCTTCGTGCGACCCGGCATTCCGGAATTCATGCGCGAGCAGGCCGTTCCCGCCGCGGACATCATCACCCCGAACCAGTTCGAACTGGATTACCTGTCCGGCCTCACGACCCAGACCTTGGCCGACGTGAAGCAGGCTGTCTCGATCGTGCAGGGACTCGGCCCGAAGGTCATCCTCGTGACCTCTGTCGAGACGAAGGAGACGCCGGCCGACAGCGTCGATCTCGTGGCCGGTGAGAGCGGACGCTTCTGGTGCGTTCGGACGCCTAAGCTGTCGCTGTCCGTCAACGGGGCAGGGGACGCCATCGCGGCTCTGTTCTTCGTTCATTACGCCCGCTCGCGTTCGGCCCCGACAGCTCTGGCCGAGGCTTCGGCTTCCGTCTACGGCCTGCTCAAGCGCACCGAGGAGGCGGGATCCCGCGAAATCCTGACCATCGCCGCGCAGGACGAGTTCGTCGCGCCCAGCCATCGCTTCGAGGCTGTGGAGGTCTAGAGCATCGGACGTGAAAAGTGGACCCACTTTTCACGTCCGATGCTCCACTCTTGGCCGGCGCACCGTTCGAGGCGAAAAACCGGGTCCACTTTTTCTCACGGTGCGCTGGGCCGCCCCGCTCTCCGCATGATGGTTCGTCATATCGCCGACGGCGCATAGGCCGAAGGGAGAAGCCGGCTTACCTTGCGATCCGTCCGGAGGCGGTCCTAGAATGCCGCCCGACCGAGGGACCATGAGGAGCGGAATGGATCAGGCAACCTCCCTAGCGGCGGTGGCGCTCGACGACGTCGCCATCACGTTCGGGCCGAAAGTGGGTGGCTATACGGCCGTCAGGGGCATCGATCTTTCGGTTCGTCCGGGGGAGTTCGTAGCCATCGTCGGGCCGACGGGATCCGGAAAGTCCACGATCCTGAACGCGGCTGCCGGCCTGCTGAAGCCCTCGGCCGGGCGAGCCACGATATTCGGCAGCAACCTCCCCGGTCTCAACCTGCGCGCCGGCTACCTCTTCCAGCAGGATGCGCTGATGCCATGGAAGACGGCCCTCGACAACGTGGCGGTGGCCCTCGAGTCGAAAGGAGTGTCCCGCAGCGACGCTGTGCAGCGCGCGAGGGATTGGCTGGGCCGCGTCGGCCTCGCGGCCTTCGTCGACCGGTATCCGCACATGCTGTCCGGCGGACAGCGCAAACGCGTGGCCTTGGCCCAGGTCTTGATCCGCGACCCCGAGATCCTCCTGATGGATGAGCCATTCGGACCCCTCGACGCCCAGACGCGGCAGATCATGGGCAATCTGCTCCTGAGCCTGTGGGCGGCGGACCGCAAGGCGGTGATGTTCGTCACGCACGATCTGGAGGAGGCGATCGCGCTCGCCGATCGCGTGGTCCTGATGTCGGCAGGGCCGGCCGCCGGGATCATCGGGGACTTTCCGGTCGAACTGCCCCGGCCGCGCGACATTGCTGAGGTGCGCATGGAACCGACCTTTCACCGCATCCACAAGGAGATCTGGGCGAGCCTGCGGGTCGAAGTTCAGAAGGCCTACAGCCAAGGGGAGAATACGTGATGCCGCGTCTGAAACTCACGGTTCTTCAGATCGGCGTCGGCCTGATCTTTCTGCTGTTGTGGCATGTGCTGACCGTCTATCCGATCACAGGCACGCCCAAGCAGGTTCAGTTCTTCTTCTCGACTCCGCTCGACGTCCTGAAGCGGTGCTGGACTCTCTTTGCCAGCGGAGAGATCTGGGGACATCTCTGGATCACGCTGGTGGAAACCATCCTGGCCTTCCTGATCGGCGCCGGCGGCGGCATCATCTTCGGGTTCCTCTTCGCGCGCAAGGAACTGCTGGCCGCGGTCTTCGACCCGTATATCAAGGCTGCGAATGCTCTGCCGCGCGTGGTGCTCGCTCCGATCTTCGCCCTGTGGTTCGGCCTCGGGATCTGGTCGAAGGTGGCGCTCGGCTTCACGCTCGTCTTCTTCATCGTGTTCTTCAACGTGTATCAGGGCGTCCGCGAGGTGTCGCCCGTCGTGCTCGCCAATGCCCGCATGCTGGGCATGAACGAACGCCAGCTGCTCCGGCACGTTTACTGGCCGTCTGCGCTCACCTGGGTGTTCTCGTCCCTTCATACGTCCGTCGGCTTCGCGCTCGTCGGCGCCGTCGTCGGGGAGTATCTCGGATCTTCTGCCGGCCTCGGCTACAAGATTCACGAAGCCGAGAGCGTCTTCGACGTGACCGGCGTCTTCGCCGGCATGCTGATCCTGTCCGTCTTCGTCATCCTTATCGACATGCTCGTGACGAAGATCGAGAATGGTTTCCTGGTCTGGCGGCCGCAGACGTCTCTGGCCGGACGAACTTAAGAACTCAAGCTGACCTCGCCACAACAGGGAGATACGCCATGGAACGCCGTACATTTCTGAAGACCGCCGGAGCGCTCGGGCTGAGTGCGGCCTTCGGGCCGAGGGCCTTCGCGCAGGGAGCGCCGGAGAAGGCGAAAGTGACGCTTGGCGTCGGCGGCAAGCCGCTTCTGTACTATCTGCCGCTCACCATCGCCGAGCGGAAGGGTTTCTTCAAGGAGCAGGGACTCGAGGTCGAGATCAACGATTTCGGCGGCGGTGCGAAGTCGCTTCAGGCGCTCATCGGCGGCTCCGTCGATGTGGTGACCGGCGCTTACGAGCATACGATCCGCATGCAGGCCAAGGGGCAGGATGTCGTGGCCGTCACCGAACTCGGCCGCTTTCCCGCCATCGTGATCGCGGTCAGGAAGGACAAGGCTGGGCAGATCAAGTCGGCGGCCGACTTCAAAGGCCTGAAGATCGGCGTTACCGCACCGGGATCTTCGACCGCGCTCACCGCGCAATACGCGATGGTGAAGGCCGGCCTGAAGCCGTCCGATGCCGCCATCATCGGCGTCGGATCCGGCGCCAGCGGCGTGGCCGCGATGAAGAAGGGCGAGATCGACGTGATCTCTCATCTTGATCCCGTCATCGCCAAGCTCGAAGCCGACGGGGACATTCAGATCCTGATCGACACGCGCACCGAGGCCGGAACCCGCGCGCTCTTCGGCGGCTCCAATCCTGCGGCGACGCTCTACACGAAGAAGGACTTCATCGAACAGAACCCGCAAACCACCCAGCGCCTCGTCAATGCGTTCGTGAAGAGCCTGAAGTGGCTCCAGACCGCAAAGCCCGAGGATATCGCCGCCACGGTGCCGGAGGAATACTACCTGGGCGACAAGCCGCTCTATCTCAAGGCGGTGCAGAACTCGCTCGAGAGCTATTCGCGCGACGGCATCATCCAGATGACCGGCATGCAGAGCGTGCTCGACATGCTGCGCCAGCTCGATCCCGAACTGAAGGACGCCAAGGTGGATCTCGCGGCGACCTTCAACGACCGCTTCGTGCGCCAGGCGGCGATCTAGGCGACGCTTCCCGGGACGGTCGTTCTCGCCACGGGCCGAGCCCGCTATCCGTCCCGGCCATCCCGATCGGAAGAGCGATGGACGTTGCGGCGGATCCTCCGGCCGATGTCCGGGATGGGCGAGCCGGGCTTCAGCGCATCGGACGGACCCAGCGGGCCGCGTCAGCGAAAAGTGGACCCGGTTTTCCGGTTCATCCGATGCGCCGGTCAGGAGAGGGAGCCTCGGATGAATCCCAAAAGTGGTGTCCACTTTTGGGTCCGAGGCTCTAGGCCCTGGCTGACAGCGCCTCCGGCGCGATGCCTTCGACCTCGGTTGACAGGAGCGCTCCCGGCAGTGCCTCATCGGGCGCCGAAGAATCGCCATTGCCGACCCGTCGAAGGCTCCCGAAAAGGATCGCTCCGCATGTCCCGCCGCTTCGTCACTCTCGATGTCTTCACGTCCGAGCGCTTTGCCGGAAACCCTCTCGCGGTTGTTCTGGAGGCTGAAGGGCTGGACACGGCGGGCATGCAGAGGATCGCCAGGGAGTTCAACCTCTCGGAGACGGTGTTCGTCCTGCCCCCGTCCGAGCCGCGCCAGCGTGCCGACATCCGTATCTTCACGCCGGCCCGTGAACTGCCCTTCGCGGGACATCCCACGGTGGGAACGGCGGTGCTTTTGGCGCTTCTCGACCAGAACGGCGAAGCGGGCGCCGCGGCCTTCGGGTTGAAGGAGCAGGTGGGCATCGTTCCCTGCGCCGTCGAGGTGCAGGGTGCGACCGGCGGCACGGCGCGGTTCCGATTGCCGCGCCTGCCCTTCGTGTGGGGCGAGGGGAAGGATTCTGCCACATGCGCGTGGGCGCTCGGTCTCGATCCGACCGACATCGGCTTCGACAGACACGTTCCGAGCCGCCATTCGGCCGGCGTCGCCTACGATCTCGTGCCGGTTGCATCCCTTGAGGCGCTGGCGAAATCCAAACCGCAGGGAGAGGCTTTCGATAAGGCGTTCGGCGACAGCGATCATCCGGCGCCTTATGTCTATGCGCGCATTCCTCAGGCCGATGGGCTTCGGTTCCGCGCCCGCATGTTCGGTCTGGGAATGGGCATCGCGGAAGATCCCGCGACAGGCTCGGCCGCGGCGGCCTTTGCGGGCGCGCTGATGCAATGCGAACCTCTGGGCGACGGCGAGCACAACATCGTCATCGAGCAGGGTATCGAGATGGGCCGCCCGAGCGAGATCGTCCTTCAGATGGTGATCAAGGACGGGGCCCTCGCGTCGGCCGAGATCGGCGGGTCCGCCGTGATGGTGAGCCGCGGCGAGATTCTGGCGTGAACCGTGAGCCACAGATCCGGCGCGTCTCCCGTATCGAGGCGGTCTGCCGACCGTTCGATTGGGCGTGGCCCGAGCATAACCGGGACTTTGTCGCGGAGAACTGGAAGCGGCGTACCGAGGGCAAGCCGCAGATGTTCAACGGGCGGGTGCTGCTGCTCCAAGATGTCCAGTTCGAGCGGGACCTGTGCCGGAACATCTATTTCGAAGTCGACTACGCCGATTTCGTCGCCTGGATCGACAAGGGTTATCCGGACCCTGCCATCGCCAACGGCTTCGCCATGGGAGGGCTGCGCGGCTCCGACGGGGCCTTCATCTGCGGGGTGATGGGGAGCGGCACCACCAATGCGGGTCGCGTCTATTTCGCGGCCGGCACGCCCGATCGATCCGACCTGAGGCCTGACGGCACGGTCGATCTCGCCACCAGCCTCACGCGCGAACTGGCCGAGGAAACGGGCCTCACCGAGGGCGATTACCACGTGGACGATGAGTGGATCATCGTCCAGCGCTGGCCGACCATCGCTCTCCTGCGGATGGTGACGCTGCCGGTCACCGCCGAGGAGGGCGCCGCGAGGATCCGAGCGAACATCGCGGCCCAGCCCGAGCCGGAACTGCAGGACGTGCGCATCGTCCGCGGGCAGGCGGATATCGATCCGGAACGGATGCCGCTGTTCCTGCAATCCTTCTTCGGCTGGGTGTTCGATCAAAGATAGCCGTGACGGGCCTTCGTGGCATGGACCAGACGGACGGCTTCCGCGTCACGCCCGCCGGCACAGGCGGATTCCGCTTGGCGGAGTTCCCGGTCCACTTGGTTGTAAACCGACTGGTTGACGTGCCCCATGGCAAGATCGTTGCTCATGACGGCCCGGTAGCGGTCGATCTCGCCCGTGCAGCCCGATCCCTGCGGCATGCGGAAGCCCGCCGGCGTTGCGCTGGCGCTCTCCGGACCAGGGGGCGAGGCCGTCTGGTTGCAGGCGGCCAGCGCGAGCAAACCGGTGAGAGAGAGAACGTGGATTGCTGTTCTCATGGAAGGACTCCTATACCGTCGAGAGCCGGGGACAAAGCCAAGCTTCCCGGGATCTAGGGCATTTTGGCCATGAACCAGCCCTCCCGCGCCAGACGTCATAGCCCATCCGTTAGTCGGGCTTTGTCTTTTCGTTTGTTTCAACGACTTGCCATCCAGGCGAAGCCCCGTTACAAACAAGCCCGTTGTTCGCGGCTTCACGTCCGCGGCCGAGGAGGATTTGGGCAGCGATGATCATCGGCTCCCCCAGCGCATGGATGAACGGACCCGCCCCAGCGGCCGATCGTGCGCGTCTTCTTGGCCTCCTTCTCCTTAGCTGCCCCTGAGGGTCGGCTGGGCGTCGCCGCCTGGGCTCTCAGGGGTTCTGGACCAGCAGAAACAACCTTGAGCGCTGAAGGCCTCCCGCAAGGCCTCGCTCCCTCCGAGAAGGACTGACATGATGACCGCTTCCGTATCCGGCTCCTCCAAGGACCGCGTTCTGATCTTCGACACGACCCTGCGCGACGGCGAGCAATGCCCCGGTGCGACCATGACCCTGGAGGAGAAGCTCGAGGTTGCGGAACTGCTCGACACCATGGGGGTCGATATCATCGAGGCGGGGTTCCCCATCGCGTCCAACGGCGACTTCGAGGCCGTCTCCCTCATCGCCAAGCAGGTGAAGCGGGCCACCGTCGCGGGGCTCGCCCGGGCCATCTCGGCCGACATCGCCCGCGCCGGCGAGGCGGTGCGCCATGCGGCCCGTCCGCGGATCCACACATTCGTGTCCACCTCGCCGATCCATCTGGCGCACCAGATGCGCAAGTCGGAGGAGGAGGTCCTGGAAATCATCACCAAGACGGTGACCCAGGCGCGCAACCTGATCGAGGACATCGAGTGGTCGGCCATGGACGCCACCCGCACGCCCATCGACTATCTGTGCCGCTGCGTGGAAGCGGCCATCAAGGCCGGCGCCACCACCATCAACCTGCCCGATACGGTGGGCTATGCGACGCCGGACGAGTACCGGGCCATGTTCCGGGCCGTGCGTGAGCGCGTGCCCAATGCGGACAAGGCCATCTTCTCGGCCCATTGCCACAACGACCTGGGCCTGGCCGTGGCCAATTCCCTGGCGGCGCTGGAGGGCGGCGCCCGGCAGATCGAATGCACCCTCAACGGCATCGGCGAGCGCGCCGGCAATGCGGCCCTTGAGGAGGTCGTCATGGCGATCAAGACCCGTGGCGACGTGCTGCCCTACGAGACGGGCATCGAGAGCACGATGCTGACCCGCGCCTCGAAGCTGGCATCGGCCGCAACGTCCTTCCCGGTGCAGTACAACAAGGCGATCGTGGGCCGAAACGCCTTCGCCCATGAGAGCGGCATCCACCAGGACGGCATGCTCAAGAATGCCCAGACCTACGAGATCATGACGCCCGAGAGCGTCGGCGTGTCCAAGACCTCCCTGATCATGGGCAAGCATTCGGGTCGGGCGGCCTTCCGCAACAAGCTGGAGGAATTGGGCTACAGCCTGTCCGACAACCAGTTCCAGGACGCGTTCGAGCGGTTCAAGGAACTCGCGGACCGCAAGAAGCACGTCTATGACGAGGACATCGAGGCCCTGGTCGACCAGAACATCGCCATGGCCCATGACCGCATCAAGCTGGTCTCGCTCCACATTGTGGCCGGCACCCGCGGACCGCAGCGCGCCACCATGCGTCTCCAGGTGGACGACCGGGTCGTCATCGAGGAGCAGGAGGGCAATGGTCCCGTGGATGCCACCTTCAACGCCATCAAGGCCCTGGTGCCTCACGAAGCGGTGCTGGAGCTCTACCAAGTGCATGCGGTGACCGAGGGAACGGACGCCCAGGCCGAGGTCTCGGTCCGTCTCTCGGCCGACAACCGCAGCGTGACCTCCCGCGCGGCCGATCCGGACACCCTGGTCGCCTCGGCCCAGGCCTATCTGGGCGCGCTCAACAAGCTCATGAGCCGCGGCGCGCGCCTGCACGCCCAGCACGCGGCAGAGTAACATTGCCTCGCTGTCGCGCATTCCGGCTCGAGCCGGAATGCGCGCCTGCTCCCATCAGCGATGGCGCGCGCAACCCTCGGCGGACTGAGAGTGGTTCATCGTATCGATGCGATTGTGGCATGATCCGTCGCGCTTGTCCGCAACATCGGCGGATACGACCCAGCGGACCGTGCCGCGATTGTTGGTCTTGAAGAGATCGGTGAGTGTGCAAGCAATCGAACCTTGGACCCGCTGATTAAGAGTTCTTTTTGGGGGCCCCTCAAATCAGAACAATCGGATGTTCGGCTCGCTCTTCGGCGCAGTGTCCTGAGCTCAGGTCGCTTGGCTCGTGGCCGAGGACACATTCTTCTGCAATGGGGTGGCATCAACGGGGACGGTTGTTTACGGTCTGCTCGCTGTTGCCGGGGTCTTCTCCATCCTCAGAGCTTGCTTTGATGCTCGGTATGATCGTCGCTGATGCTGTGGCCGTCGGAACGCTGATCATTGCGCTGCTGGCGGCCTGGAGGGGAAGCAGGGCAGGGGACGCAGCCAAGAGGATCTTACCCCCGGAGACGACCGTCTCTGTGGGGGCGACCGTGTTTGCCGACACGGCGGCCATGACCCAGCTGAACGCTTCGATCAACCGGCTCGCCGATGCGATCTGCGACGCCAGCGAGGCCAAGGAGCGGCTAACAGGAGCGCTCGATGCTCAGGATCGGGAGAGAGGCCGACACCGGTGAACCCAAGACACAGAGTGTCATCAAACTGTCATCGAAACTTCACTTTTCCTGTGGGGCTCTGCCTGCTAGCGAGTGCGCCGCTAACATGATGAGGATGCTCTATGGCCAAGAAGTCGAAGATCGTCGGTGATGAGTTGGTGCTGACTGCCAAGGCTATCAGGCGAGGCGACAAGCTCGAACGCACGCTGACGAAACTGGTTGTCATCCAAGAAGCTGGATCCGCCGCTGAGGTCTTCTTGAAGTCGGTTCAGAAGGGTTTGGAGCGCCTCCGGAGGGAAGGTGGCGGCTCAGAGGAAGCACGAAGGGGCAAGACGATGACCAAAGCCGGTCCGCTGGATACCACGGATGCGCCGGAGGCGGCGCCGGTTGTGACACGGGGCCAAAAATCAAAGAAGTCTCAATCTCAAGATGCTGCAGGTTCTGCTGAGCCGAAGACCTCTGCCAACGTGAGCTAGTTGTCTGGATGCGAGACCTCCTTGGCGTGAGCGACAACCTGGAGGGCTGGTGGCAAAGCGTCTGAATCGGGTGGCTTGTAGCGTCGGTTGGCCAGCTTCGGCTCGGCGGCCAGGCGGCTGTGCACGAC
>NZ_JAMXFI010000145.1:0-20747 GCF_025460875.1 Microvirga yunnanensis | reverse complement strand
AAGCCGGCCAATTACCCTTCGGTATGGGCCGGCCCTCTGGTCCACCCAGCCCCTCGCCCACCCGCCACAAGCGTGTAAGGAGACGATCTGATGAGTTGGAATCCCGCTGACGATCCACGGCCTGGTGACAAGCTGGCCTGTGAGGCCATCGAGATGGTCATCGTGCCGCGGGCGCGCGACCTCGGTAGCTTCGAGGTGCGCCGGGCGCTCCCATCGGCGCAGCGGCAGATGGTCGGCCCTTTCATCTTCTTCGACCAGATGGGGCCGTCCGAGTTCCTGCTCGGGTCCGGCATGGATGTGCGGCCTCATCCGCATATCGGCCTCTCGACCGTCACGTACCTGTTCGATGGCGAGATCATGCACCGGGACTCGCTGG
The DNA here is from genome assembly GCF_025460875.1 of Microvirga yunnanensis. Taxonomy (NCBI): domain Bacteria; kingdom Pseudomonadati; phylum Pseudomonadota; class Alphaproteobacteria; order Hyphomicrobiales; family Methylobacteriaceae; genus Microvirga; species Microvirga yunnanensis. Next base: position 20,371 of record NZ_JAMXFI010000145.1, on the reverse strand, counting down.
GAACCGAACTGCCGATCCGGCCGGGCGAGCTCAACTGGATGACCGCCGGCCGTGGGATTGTGCATTCCGAACGGACAGGCCAGGAGTTGCGCACGACGGGCTCGAAGCTGTTCGGCATCCAGAGTTGGGTAGCGTTGTCAGCCAAGGACGAGGAGACCACGCCCGACTTCGTCCACTATGAGGCCGGGCAGATGCCGGTGCTCGAAGGCGACGGCAAGACGGTGCGCCTGATAGCCGGCTCTATCCTCGGTGCCACCTCCCCGGTGAAGACATCCAGCCCGATGTTCTACGCCGACGTGGCGCTCCAGGCGGGAGCCGCGGTGCCGCTGGATCCGGACTATGACGAGCGGGCGATCTACACCGTGTCGGGCGAGGTCGAGATCGCGGGTGACGTGTTCCCGCCCGGACAGCTGCTGGTGTTCCGGCCCGGCGACCGCATCACGATCCGGGCCCGCAGCGATGCCCGCTTCATGATGCTGGGCGGCGAGCCGATGGACGGACCTCGCTTCATCTGGTGGAACTTCGTCTCGTCGCGACAAGACCGCATTGAGCAGGCCAAGGCCGATTGGAAGGCAGCCCGCTTCGACACCGTTCCCGGTGACGAGACGGAGTTCATCCCACTGCCTGAACCGGAACCGACTCCTGTGCGCTATCCGTGACCATGTGGCGAATGGAACCCGAGCAGCGGGCGCTGTTAAGCGATTGAGATTATCGGTCGCCATGATTAGGCTTCCCTGATACTTCTCGGGGAAAAACATGGCGGCTGGCGAACCTCAGAACTTCTCGCATCTAACAGCCGACGAGCGGTTCTTCGTAGCGAAAAACCGCTTAACCATGACGTCAGCGCTCGTCATAGAGACAATTCGGCTCAATGAGCAGACACGCGCCTTCTTCGAGTCTGACTTTGGCCGCTCGATTACGAAGGCTGCTCACAGCCCGAGCAGCACACTTGTTTCGACTGTACTTTATTACGAAGTCGTGCAGCTTTGTCGTTTGTGGGACAAATTTGATGCTGGCAGCTTCAGCCTGCCCACAATCGCAGCGCTTCTACGCGATCGAGAGGTATTTCCTCTCGTGCTACAGAACTTGGCTACGCATAGTAAGCCTCGGGTCGAGTTGCCAGTTGCAGGAATTCTGGACGGCGAAATTCTGGCTCCGGTCGACATGCGTGAGCAGGAGGATAAACCGGTTCTGCCTCCACCGAACTTTAAGGCAAGGATCGAAGAGCTAGAAAGTTGCCTCAGCCTGATTTTCGAGATCGAAAGCGGCAAGGCACTTGAACGGATCAGAAATCATCGCGACAAGAAAATCGCCCATCCAATTTTCCGAACACAAGCTGAGCGCAAGAAGGCGATTGATGATGTCAAGGGTGTTGATTTAGATGAAGTGGTCAATGCCACCGTGGCAGTGATGACCACGCTAGAAAGCGTTCTCACCCCAACCTATGCTGACTACGCCGATCTTCGGAATGCCTCCCGAGTCGAAGCCGAGTCTTTCTTTAGCTTAGCGAATTATAACCCTGATCCAAATCGGCAGATTGGATGACGATAAAGTGGACATGGGCGGTCGTGCCGCATGGAGCCGCCGCAAACGATTTGAAAACCTTGGAAATCTCAGGAAATTGATGGGATGAACTGTAAGCCAGCCTTCGAATGTGCGGGCATAGACCACCCTTTCAAGTATCATCTTTGATGGCAAGTAAGACTCCAAGTTCAAGTCGGTTGCGGCTCCAAAGTCTGGAGCTTCACTAGCAAGTCGCGATGGGCGTACCAGTCCCTGAGCGTCTCCTGCATCTCGTGCAGCTCCGCCTTGGCGGATGCCGTGCCCTGGGCTTCCCAGGCGAGGTCCTGAATGAGGGCGATTTGATCAGAGATGCGCTGTTTAAGGTCGTTGATGTCATCCGTCAGTCTTGCGAGTTCTTCTCGCTGATGCAGTGCAGGGCCGTTCGCCTCGCGGGTTTGGCCGGATAGACCTTGTTCAAGCTTGAGCATACCTCCGCATAGCGCCTGACCGGTTCAAAGCCAAGCTTTAGTCCCGCGGCCCTGATTCCTTGATCTAATTCCTATCATTCAGCTAAGGAGCCACGGTCTCCAGCAACCGGTTCACCACCTCTTTGCCGTTAGGGCTCAGGCAAGCGACCATCCTCCACGGCTCCCTCGGGTCCCGGTCCTTGCCCACCAAGGCGCGCCCCAGGATGTGGGCTGTCATCTCAGCAGATAAGACGCCTATGATGTCTGCCCTAGCGACTCTCGGGTGGACCGCGGCAATTGGAGTGGCCGTTCAGGCGGCTGTGACACTGCTCGCCTCACTCTTACTCCACTTGGAGAACCCAAGAACTGACTCTGTACGCCCCCTCCTTGCTTTGCGCTGAAGCTTTCGTGCTGCCCACTTGTGGACTCATCTTTGCCTTTCTTTCTGACAGACTGAGAAGCCTAAAAACAACATCAGGGAGGAAGCGCCGATGGACCATGACGATCTTGTCGAATTGGTAGCGGGCGACCTGACGCATAGCGTTTCTCAGATGCTCATCGAGATGGGCCCTGAGGACGGCCAGAGATGCGCTAAGAAGGCCCTCATCGAGTTCGCTACCCAAGCCATGAGCGGAGCCCCCAAGATCGGCGCAATGGATGTGTCGGCATTCACGGAAGCCGAGAGACACGCCCTAGCCCAAGCCTCAGCCATGGTCCTTGCAACAATCCGGGCGGATACCGGAAGACCACAATAAAGAAGTGGTCGCCTTCCCTTCAGGATACCTCTTTCCGCCTGTTTCCTGATTTCACCAGAGGCAATCTTAAGGCGGGAGGCCGCTCGCCTTCGCCGACAGCAAATGCCCGTCTGTGGTAGCAGGCAGCCGGTTTGGTTGGCCTTGTGGGACCCGTCCGCCCTCTCACCTCCCAAGGGCAGGCTTCGTCATGGGACGGGTCGGATGGACCTCTCACGAATGGCAAACGCGGGTTCGAAAATCGCCGTTGGGTTTGGCGGCAGGATGGCGCAGTAGGTGGCATAGCCCATCATGAAGCCAGGTCCGTTCTCGAACCGCCCGCACCAATGCCCCCCGTCCGTTTCACCCGTATCCCCGAGCAGCACCCGATATTGGATCGTAAAGTCTAGTACCCCGATCCACTGTCCCTCGACCAACATCTGCACACCCGTCGGCGTCACCCGATAGGGCGCGGGTCGACAGTCGCCCTCGTGGCAGCAACTGTGCCCTAACCTGTCCCTGAGAGGCGAGTAGATGTCGTGAGCCTCAGTGGGCGGCGCGGAACCAAGCAGGGCCATCGCCGTGAAGAGATCAAGCCTGAGAGACATCAGCCGCTCTCCCGAATGATAGGCTGGCGGCGCTCATCGGAGCGTCGGGAAACGCTACTCCGGGCATTGTACTCCCGAACGAGGATCCTGTCGCTCAAGGCCCGGAGGAAGCGGGTTGGCGAATGGTGCCTTGGAGAAGCGCCGCTTGCGGCGGGATAGCCCACGGACGCCGGCCATCCCCTGCGACCGCTATGTCCTGGTCACCTGGCTGTCGGCTGGTGTCTCCGCCGCTCGCCAGCCAAGCAGTTCGTCGATGCGTCAGCTTGGGCAGGCTGGAGCAGCGAGCGAGGCTGCCACTGGTCCGTGATCTCCCGGATGATCTTGGCCGTGATAGCCTTGATGAAGTGCGCCTTCTCCCGCACCGGAACCAGAAAGGCCTCCGGTCCTCCGATGACGCAGTCGCGGAAGTAGAGGTCGAGGTTGTCGATATCCCAGATGCCGTCGGGCCGCTTCAGCATGATCGGCAGGCCGTTGATGGTGATGCCCTGGGTCAAGACACCATCGCGTGCAGGGGTCACGGTTCGGCCCGTGTTGTTGGCTCCATCGCCCGAGATGTCGATCACCTGCCGATCCGCCTGCACGCCGCTCTGACGAAGCTGCCGGACACCGAAGTCGATGCCCCCCGAAATCGAGGTGTAGCCCATGCGGTGGACCGGACTCCGCGAAAGCCGTTCGGCAAAGGCCACGCCATCGGCGGGCTGCTCGATGATGGTCCAGGGGACGACGATCTGCTGATCGAACGCCCCGGACCACTCGAGGTAAACCACAGCGATGCGCCCCAGCATGCCCTGACGGATCGCCCGATGAACCTCGGGGGACTGGAGTGCCTCGGCAAAGCCGTGTCGCTGGAGGTCTGGCTCATCCGGCTCCATGGAAAAGGAGACATCGACCGCCAGCACCAGCGCGAGATCGACCCGGGTTTCGGCCGGAGCCGCGCCGTTCGCGAGCAGCATCCCGCCTGCCAGCATCAGGGTGGGTCATGAGGCGCGGTCCGCTCAGCATCCCAAGCTCCCGTTCCGCCGGCGCTTCGCCCACGGTGGTTTCGTACCGATTGAACTTGAGCAGCGGGCTGACGGGACAATCCCGGCTGTCGTGTCGATGCCCGAAATGAGTACTGTCCCGCTGAGTTGCTGCGCATGGCCCCAGGGATGATTCGCCGGCACGCGGCTGGAGAAATCAGTCCGAATAGCCGCAGGCACCCTGAAACAGGCCGAGAACCTGGAGCAGGAACGCCTCCTCCCGCAGGCCCCGGGTGCGGAGATAGAGGGCCTGGAGGCCATAAGCGTCCGCCTCCAGCGCCCCTGGGCATGAGGCGCGCTCGTGCGCCCGGCTCGCGAACTGCTGCGCATGCACCAGTTCGTGCACGAGATAGCTGCGCGCGAGCGGGGTGTCGGGATCGAGATCGTCGGCGAGCAGGATCTCCCGCGTGGTCGGAACGTAGACGGCAGCCACAGCCTCGCTGTGAGACTCACCGAGGGTCATCGGGAACACGAGCCCGTCCAGACGCTCCTTCGGCGCCAGGCGAACGCAAATCCCGGGGGCTTGGATGCCCGTCTCCCCGATGACGAAGGCTCGTGCCTCGGCGATCCATTCGCTCTCAAGGCATTCGTCGGATCCGGCCGAACGGGCCAGAGCAGGGCCAATGGCGGCCAACGCCAACGCGAGGCCACAAGCGACCAGAGCGATCATACGGGCGAGACGAAGGGCGTCCCAAAGGCTGCCGATCGTGTCGTCGTGGCCTTGGAGCGAGCAAGCTTTCCTCATGGATCGATCCTCCCGCGTGCGGTGCTTGCGGGAGTTGAGCCGACGGAGCGTTAGACAGGCGTGAGGCGAGGCCTCCGGGCGTTTCGCGGATCCTGACGCGGTGCTAGACTGGTCCTGCTGCGACAGCGTCCGAGGCCTCCATGACGGAACTCGAGATCGCACTGCTCGGCGGGCTTCGCCTGCGGCATCCCGACCGCGGACCCATCAAACTCGCGGGCGAGAAGGGGCCCCAGCTCCTCGCGCGCTTGGCATTTCACCCCGGCACGAAGCATCGGCGCGACACCCTCCAGGCGTTGCTGTGGCCGGACTCCGACCCGCCGCATGCCCAGGGCAACCTGCGCTTCGTCCTGCACCAGCTCAGAACGATCCTTGGCGGAAACGAAGGGCCGCTCCATAGCAACAGCCGCTCGCTCTGGCTTGACCCGGATCGCGTGGCCGTCGATGTCGTGCGCTTCGAGGCGCTCGCGGCGGAAGGGACACTCGAAGCCCTCACCGCAGCCTGCGATCTGTACTGCGGCGATCTCCTGTCGGATGCGGGCGATCTCAGCTCCGAATACGAGGATTGGCTACTGCCCGAACGGGAGCGCCTGCGCGAGGTGGCGCGCTCGGCCTTCTGGAATCTGTTCTCGCTCCGGCTGTGGCGCGGCGAGGTGACGGAGGCCAAGGCCTGCGCCCAGCGTTATCTCGTGATCGACCCCTACTGCGAGCGCATGCATGCAGCACTGATGCGGCTGCATCTGACTCAGGGCGAACGTGCGCTCGCGGCCGGGCGCTATGGCCAACTTCGCGTCCGCCTTGAGCGTGACCTCCAGATCCGGCCGGGAGCCGAGGTCGAGCAACTCGCCCGGGCCGTGAGCCAGACCAGTGGGCGCTCTGCCCCGGAGCCGTTCAATGCCGCCTGGGTTCTGGGCCGCAGCGACCTGCCCGCGGACGGCAAGCCCCTCGTGGCCGTGTTGCCCTTCCGGGACCTCTCCGAGGACCAGGCGCTGGTCAGCCTGCCGGCGGCCCTGACCGAGGACGTGATCGCCGATCTGGCGCGCTTCCGCCGGCTCGGTGTCCTGGCCCGGCACACGTCCTTCGCACTCGGTCGCGACCCTAATCCCGAGGCCCGGTTGCGCCAGCTCGGCGCCCGCTACACGATCGAGGGTAGTGTTCGGCGCACTGGCAACCGCTTGAGCGTGACCGTCCAGCTCGTCGACAACGCCTCGCAGCGTCAACTCTGGGCGGAGCGCTACCAGGGCGACTGGGAGGAGCTGCCACAGTTCCAAGAGACTGCGGCCAAAGCTATCGTCGCGAGCATCCCAGTTCACGTCGAACAGGCAGAGCTGGAGCGGATCCGTCACCGCGAGATCCATTCGCTGAGCGCCTACGAGCACTGCTTGCGTGGCCGGGAGTACCAACGCTCGACCTTGCATGCGGCTCAAATCCAAGCGCTCCAGTTCTTCAGCCGTGCGCTCGAGCAGGACCCGAATTCTGCCATGGCGCATGCCGGGCTGGCTTGCGCGATCATGCACGCCGGGGGCATCAGTCCCTTGCAGGAGGAGGAGCGACGGGAGAGAGCGATCATCCACGCACAGCAAGCGATCGCCCTCGACCCTCTCGATCCTCAGGGCCACTGGATGATGGGACTGCTCCTGCAGTACAGGCGCGACTTCGCAGGTGCCCACGTGCACCTCGACCGCGCTGTCACCCTCAGTCCGGGTGACGTCGAGACCCTGGGCTATACGGGCCTGGAGTATGCCTATGCGGGAGAAGCCGAGCGCGGCATCATGCAGGCAGAGCAGTCGATCCGGTTCAACCCATACTTCCCGGCGGTCTCAGTTGAACAGATGGGCAAATCCTGCTTCGTCGGCCGCCGCTATGAGGATGCGCTGTTCTGGATGCGGCAGTCGCCGGATCGGATTACCACGAACCGGGGCTGGCTGGCCGCTGCGGCAGCCTATGCTGGACGCACGGACGAAGCAGCCATGCATGCTAATCGGATGCGGGAAGCGCTGCGTCAGCGCCTGGGCGAGGAGGAGCTGCGGGCGGTGGGCGGCGCGATCGGGTGGCTTCGCTTGCCGGCCCGGTTTCAGCATGCGGCTGACCTGGAGCACTACGAGCGCGGTTTGGAGCTGGCAGGGCTTGGATAGCCGGGCCGACGTGCCGCCGTCGGAAGTTCCCAGCGCGGCCGACCAGTGAGCGGAGGGAGGCAAGATCATGAGGAGGATTTCGATATCGGCGGCCCTCGCGATCACCATGGCGGTGCTCGCCGCCACGGGAGCCTCGGCCCAGGCGACGCTGGCCAGCGTGAAGCAGAAGGGCGTCCTGACCTGCGGCTCGAACCGGGGCGCCCCCGGCTTCGGCGCGCCGGATGCGCAGGGCAACTGGTCCGGTCTCGACGTCGATCTCTGCCGCGCCCTCGCGGCCGCCATCTTCGACGACCCGACCAAGGTGCAGTTCGTCCCGCTCTCGGCCCAGGACCGCTTCACGGCCCTCAAGTCCGGACAGGTCGACGTGCTTGCCCGCAACTCGACAGCGACCATGGCGCGTGACACCCAGGTCGGCCTCGAGTTTCCGGCCATCAACTACTTCGACGGCCAGGGCTTTATGGTCCGCAAGACGTTCGGACTTGCCTCAGCCAAGGAGTTGAACGGCAAGTCGGTCTGCACTGACCAGGGCACCACGACCGAGCTCAACCTCGCTGACTACTTTCGCGCCAATGGCCTGACGTATCAGCCGGTGAGCTTCGTGAATGCGACGGAGGCGAAGGCGGCTTATGAGGCCGGCCGCTGCGATGCGATGACAACCGATATCTCTGGCCTCTATGCCGCGCGGCTGACCCTCTCGAACCCGGACGATCACGTGATCCTGCCGGAGGTCATCTCGAAGGAGCCGCTCGGGCCGGCCGTGCGCCAGGGTGACAACCAGTGGGCCGACATCGTGCGCTGGACCTTCAATGCCATGCTCGATGCCGAGGAGCTCGGCGTGACCAAGGCCAATATCGAGCAGATGAAGACCTCGGCCAATCCAGAGATCAAGCGCCTGCTCGGCACCGAGGGCAAGTTCGGCGAGGCCATCGGCCTGACCAACGACTGGGCCGTGCGCATCATCAGGCACGTGGGCAACTACGGCGAGAGCTTCGAGCGCAACGTCGGCGAGGGTTCGCCGCTCAAGATCAAGCGCGGCCAGAACGCGCTCTGGACCAAGGGCGGCCTCCAGTACGGCCTGCCTGTTCGGTAGGAATTGATCCGGATTCAGACCGGAGATCGTCAGGATGTATTCGACGGATGAATGAGCGGAGGTGGCGGCCATGCCATTGCTGCGATGAACCAGCCCCGATCCTTTCTCGGTCCCGTGCTCCTGGCGGCGGGGGTGCTTGCCGCATCAGGATCGGGCGCATGCGCCGAACTCGCCGTTGATCTCTCGCTGGTGCTGGCCGTCGATGTGTCGGCCTCCATGGAGCCGGTGGAACAGGAGTTGCAGCGGGCCGGCTTCATCGAGGCCTTCCGCTCCCCTGCCCTGTATGATGCCGTCCGCCGCGGTGTACTGGGCCGTATTGCCGTCACATACATCGAATGGGCCGGAGAGACAGAGCAGTCCGTCGTCATTCCCTGGACCGTCATCAAACAGCCAACAGACGCGATCATATTCGCGGATCTCCTGTCCCAGGCGCCACTGCATAGTGGAGGCTTCACCTCGCTTTCCGGAGTAATTGAGTTCGGCATGCGGCTGCTGGAGGACAGTCACATGGAAGCTACCCGGCAGGCGATCGACATCTCGGGTGACGGACCGAACAACAAGGGGCGTCCGGTGACGTGGGCGCGGGACGACGCTTTGGCACGGGGGATCGTCATCAACGGTCTGCCGATCATGATCCATCGGCCGTCCGTCTTCCCCGAGATGGAGAACCTCGACGGCTACTTCCGCGAGTGTGTGATCGGCGGACCCGGATCCTTTATGATCCCGGTGCAGGATCCGGCCCAGTTCATGGAGGCGATCCGGGCCAAGCTCATCCGGGAAATCGCCGGGCGGCCAGAATTGCAATCACTGACCATTCCTGCTCAGGCCAGAGATGAAACGCTATGCCTTGCTGGAGAGATCCGGCTGAAACAGCAGCTGCGGCATTGAGCCGGACATCTGGCTCCGTCCAGGGTAGCCGGAACGGCTCAAGAGGTGGGATCGACCGTGTTGGTTGTGCTTGCGGAGGAAAGCATGAGGCCACCTGGGGTGGCGGTCCGCAGGTTTCGATCTGCAGGGGGCAAGCACCCGTCCCAACCAAGCTCTGTTTATTGTGAAGCACCTTCCATCAGGTCGTCGGGCAGATCCGCCCACACATGGTCATGCTCCCCTGGATCTCATCGACCCTCTCGCATCAGCGCTTATTCAGGGGGACCACCTTGGGTTCAGCTGTGTTGGCACCCTTGGCTGGCTTGATCCTGCTGAGGAGTGTGGGCGAGACATTCCACGTCTGCCCGGTGTCGGTGATCACTGTCACGGTCTTTTTGTTGTAGCGTGTCAGCATGCCCTCAAGTGGCCCTTGGCCCGGCGGCTGGAAGGTGACCCGGTCGCCAATCCTGAACTCCAGCATCTCCACATGGGATGTGTCGCAAACATTTTGTTTCAGAGTTTCAGCTATAGCCTCCTCGGCTTCAGGGAAGAGGGTGGCATGTTCAAGGGCAGGCATTTTGATCGCTCGGTGATCCTGCTCTGTGTGCGGTGGTATCTCGCCTACAATCTCAGCCTCCGCAATTTGGAAGAGATGATGGCCGAGCGGGGCATCTCGGTCGACCATGCCACGGTGCATCGCTGGGTCGTTCGTTACTCTCCCGAGCTGCTGCAGCGGTTCAATCGACACAAACGGCCCGTCAGCGGGAAATGGCACATTGATGAAACCTACATCAAGGTCCGTGGGCGCTGGACGTACCTGTACCGTGCCATCGATAGCCATGGCGACATGGTCGAGTTCTGGTTCAGCGAACGGCGCAATCTGGCGGCGGCCAAGCGGTTCCTGCGCAAGGCTCTGAAGCGGCATGGCCGTCCGGAGCGGATCGTCATCGACGGCAGCCAGACCAACCGAGAGGCCATTCTGAGCTGCGACACGGAAAGCCGGCTCCAGGATCGGTCAAGACGCCAGTTGAAGCCGATCCGGATCCGGCACAGTCAATATCTCAACAACCGCATTGAACAGGATCATCGCGCTATCAAACGGCGGGTTCGGCCGATGCTCGGGTTCAAGTCGATGGCGTCCGCTCGGACGATCTTGAGCGGCATCGAGATGGTTCACATGATGCGGAAAGGACAGGCGAAGTACGCCTGCAATCCACAGCCCTCACTCGCGGAGCAATTCGATCTGCTCGCCGCGTGAGCTCTCCACAAGCACCTGATCCTTTCTCGTCTCTGATCCGGATTTGCGACAGAACCATCCGTCCTGGTCGACAGCCCGCCAGAGTCAGTGTTTCTTACCCGCGATGCTGATCACAACCTCATCGAGATGCCAGACATAATGAGGACTCCGCTGCTTGCGACAGAGGCGCCGGGCATACTCTGGACCGAATTTCCTGCCCCACCGACGGATCGTTTCGTAGGACACGATGATGCCGCGCTCGAGCAGCATCTCCTCCACGACCCGCAGGCTCAGGGGAAACCGGAAATACAGCCAGACCGCATGGGCGATGATCTCGCACGGAAACTGGTGGCGCTTGTAGCTGATGGGATTGGTCATGCTGCGGCTCTTAAGCCACAAGCCGCTCACCAAACGTTACCGTGACATCACCGGCGCGCCATACTCCGCCCACTTCGCGACCCAGTACTGCTGCTTGGGAATGCGGTGGCGGCAAGCGGCACGGATCTTGAACGGCACGGTCGAATGCGAGATCTGGAAGGCGCCATTCTTCTATGTGTTCCAGTCTCGGAAGACAAATCGCCTACCCGTGCAACAATGCAACTAGGGTTCCCCTCTACCTTCTGGGTGCCGATTCTAATTTGCGACAGATCCGCCAAGCTTGCATCCGCAGCACTATTGAATTAATATTTGCTTTTACTTCTACCATTGGGGAAATCCCGATGCGTATATGGTCAATTGCTGCAGCAGCAATAATTGGGTTGATGAGCTTGCCGGCTGCCGGCCAGGATCGCATCACTTATAGCGAGGGCTCGCGCCCACGAGTTCTCATTAACTGGCGATCGTTCGAAGCGAACGGATTCCCGGCAGCATGGAAAGATCCTTTCACCAATGTAGTGATCAACGCCTATACGCGCCTCAATCATGTTCTCGGCGTTGACGTTCGTCCGCAGTTCTTCGGCTATACTGATAACGTTGACGCAGGATCGGGCGAGATCGTTATCTCGGCCAACGAAAAGCATGTCTGCGCAGACAATCGCTTGGCATCGACATTCGGCTCTTTTCCGGACCGGCTAATTATCATCGTCCACGCCAAGAATGCCTGCGATCTCACCCCGTGGAACTTCACGCCATTCTGGCCCAACTCAGGGGAAATAAGCCTGCATGCCGTGATGATGCACGAATTACAGCATACAATCGGCCTTGATCACAGTAGCAGCACCAAGAATATCATGGGAGGCTATACTTGGACATCGCATTATGGCCCATGGTCCGGTGACGTTTCGGATATTCGTGCCATCTATCGCCTGCGCACAGATGATCGTTTGCGCCAACTCGCGACTTATAACAGCGGAGCGAGTTGGTCGACGCTGGGCAACGACATTACGGGCTTCGGCAGTACCTTCGCTCGCACGACCAACAAAATTGCGGCTGCGGGTAACAGCAGCACAGGCGACTATGTCATCGGCTGGACCACGCCTAGCAATAATCTCACCTGGATCCGTGGCGACGGCGTCACTTTTGATCCCGCGAATTGGTTTCTCTATAGCGTGCATCCGCGACCGCGCTATGGCACTGCTATGGAGTCGGATCACCATGATACATGGATGTGGGCTGTAGTCGACGGTCGCAACGATGACAACCGCGTGCGCATCATACGGTCACGCGACAACGCAGCAAGCTGGGCCTATACCAACTTCCCCACGGCTACAACCGCCGCAACCCCCGGCATCGCTACCGCTGTCGTTGGAGGAAGGCGTGCGTGGATAGTACTCTGGGTAAACTACGACGAATCCAGTCAGAACGATACCGGCTACATCTACGCCAGCGTCTCGTTTGATAATGGTGACTCGTGGTCGACTCCCCACCGTGTCGATGACTTCTACCGTGTGCATGATGGTGTCGCAATCGAGGCCAATGATGCAGGCCAGTGCTGGTATAGTTTCGTTTGGGCTGGTGAGAAGGGCATTTGGGAATATGGACAGAACAAGCTGCGCACGCGCACATGCACAATCTCGCCCGCTGGCATCGTGAGTGCCGGCACTGTGTGCATCCAAGGACAACACAGCCGGGTCACACCGGATTTGGCCTGGCACGCTGATACCCGCATATTTGTTCAGGGATTCCGCGAGCAGGATTTTGCCACTTCCCTCGACTCTATGCAGATTACTGCGGGAGGTTGTCCCGCCGGCTTCCTGCATATCACCGGAAGTACTAGTCATGTTGGTCCTGGCATGGCTGTAAACTCTGGCTGGTCGACGCCAACCGGTACGGAAATTGTGACGTGGTTTGCTCGGGAGTAGTGCGCTGGAGGGAAAGCCTATGACATTTAGCGCTTATTTCGACCGCATTGTACTAGTGCTCCCCTTCGCGCTTTTTGGATCATTATTTCCTGACCTACAGGCGCAGGCTCATTACCCGGCTCCGTCAGAGCCTCCTAGCTTTGACGTCCTACTAAGAGCCGAGCCGATCATCGTACTTGCCAGGGTCGGCAACCTGGTGGGCACGAGCAAGAAGGCATTCGAAGCAATCCCGGGGGACATCGACCACGCACCAGCCTACAGTGAAGAATACCACCACTATCGACTGCATACAGAAAGACTGCTCAAGGGTGTGCTGCCTGACACGTTTGACGTGCGCGTGCTCAGTGGTAGCCGGAACCATGTCTTGATTGATCGTGCACAGGGACAAGAAATGCTGCTGGTACTCGCGCCGGATTCAGGCCTTGACCTGCAAGGTCGGCCGCGGGACACGTTTCTGATTTCGCATGGCACGGCCTATATTGTCCGTAATGGGCGGTTCCAGGTTACCGGCGCTCGTGGGTCGGAGACATGGTCAGTCGACCGCACAGCTGATTTTGTCGGCCAAATTGAGCGCGAGCGCAATCAGCAACGCGCGGAAGCTCCAGAACCCCGGGATGCCGCAGTGGCAGTGTTCTCTGGAGAAGATCAGCTTGGCCGTCCTGAACCACCCGCTCCGGAAGCTCCAAAGTTGCGGAAAGGCGAACCTTTACCAGCAGATATACTGGCGAAGGCAGCCCCCAAAGCAATAGAGAGCGCTGGGGGTGAGGTAAGGTCGGATCGAATACCTCCTACGCGAATTCATATGCGTGAAATACAATTGGACAGATCCTTGGAGTTTCGGCCACGGCGGGTGCCCAGTGGCAACATCGAGAGCAATGCCTGTCTGAGAGGAAGTTACTCTCACAGCTACGAGACAAGCGGTATCGCGGGTCGTGAAGTCTGGCTGTGCTGCATCCCGGTGGATGAAGTTCTCAGGGACACTTTTCAATGCTCAGGCGGCACTCTTCCACGGCCCTTTGGCAGCCCCGACTACATAAAAATCCGCTACTGCAGCCTATTACATCCAACCGAATCGGAACCCACATACGTCCCGATTTGTATTCCCGCACCGCTGCAGGCGCCTGAGTTGGATACGAAGCGCTAAGAAGGGGAACATAAGCGTGTTGTCGTATGTAGACGCTCCCTGCTGGTAAGGGTTTTGTTGAACGTATCTGCAAAATGGTCGGGTGCGGTCATATGTACGGCCTGCTGATGCGGTTCATGCGACCGCGGCCCCTGATGGAAGTCCGCCAATCAGGTCTCAATCACATTATCGAGCTCGAGGCTCTGACAACGTCGCGGGTTTTCCTGATTTCGGCTCGACGGGTTTGCACTACGTCATTCATCACCCTTCCCAAACTGAGAACCTCAACCAGCGATGGCGCTCAGACGCCAGCTGGTGCCGGAGATCCGCCTTTTGCATAGATGAGCGATTTGGTAACCGCAGCTGGGTAGCGTAAGGCCTATTCGGCTTCTGACCAGAGATTTCGACTGTGCCCTTCAAAGCTGATGCCACTCGCCGTCACCACATTCCGAAGCAGCACCGGGTGACGAACTGGGCAGAGTACGATGCAGCCGTGCGCCAGCGGGGCAGTCTCAGGGTCCGGTTCACCGAGGAAGCCATTGCCGCCTGGCGGGCTGAGCCCCGCACCTCACGCAGTGCACAGCCGCATTACTCAGCCCTGGCGATCAGGACAGCCCTGACGCTCCGGGCGGCGTTCCGGCTGGCGCTGCGTCAGACCGATGGCTTGATTGGCGCGATCCTGAGGCTCCTCGGTCTTGAACTGGCCGTGTGGGATCATTGCACCCTCAGCCGTCGCGCCGAGACCCTCGAGGTGGCAAAACCAATCCCACGCACTGGGCCGGTGCATCTGTTGGTCGACCGCACTGGGCTGCAGCTGTGTGGAGCTGGCGAGTGGCTGGTCGAGAAACATGGTACCCGCAGACGACGATCCTGGCGCAAGCTGCACATCGGTGTCGATGCTAAGACCGGGCAGATCCTCGCCTCACTCATTGGCGATGGTGCCTACGATCAGGTCGGCGTCTACGATACTGTTGCCAAGCGCCATCCGGATGCCGACGTGATCGTCTCACCCCAATCAATGGCAGTGCTGAGTGATGCGGCAGAGAGTACTCCCACCCAGCGCGATCGGCATCTCCATAGTATCGCTGAGCATGGGCGCAGGGGCTGGCAGAAGCGGTCCGGGTACACGCAAAGAGCCTTGGTGGAGAGCGCCACAAGCCGCATCAAGCGAGTGATTGGCACGAGCTTACGCTCGCGGACGGAACCCCGGCGCGCTATCGAGATTGCCGTCGAAATTCATGCTTTGAACCGCATGCTCGAGGGTGGACACCCGAAGTCTGCCCGCATCGCTTGATTGCAGGTCATGGGTGCATTCAATCTGTGCAACAAGGTCATGATAGACACCTTCGGCTCTGATTACGTAGCATCGCGGCTGGTATGAGTGAGTTCATGGACTAAGGGTACGTGTGGTGTTATGCTTGGATGCTTGTAAGCGCCTATACTTGGCCCCTGAGCGTTCTGTTGCTTAAAACGCTGAGTTTCAGACTTAACCATAGGGGGAAAACGTGTTCACGCTTCTGAAGTCATCAAAACTTATCGATCTAGCTGTCATCCAGGCTCCCGCGTTCTTGATCTCAATTCTGATCGCTGAGCTCTTCTACAAATTTCATAGTTTCCTGCTTGAATGCCTCGCCTTCCTAGTGACGTGGTTTGTCTTGGATTGGGTTGCACAGCAAACGCGATCCCTTTGGACGAGAAACGAGTCCGCACCTCGTTGACGATCAGTTCAGCATGAAGGATTTCTACTTCATAATGACGCTGCGAGCCAGCGCTCTGCAAAACACTAGAGCAACGGGCCCCGCATCAGATAATGATTCGTGACGGGAATCGCTTCTGGAACAAAGAGATAGCGTTGGTGCGCTGGCTCTGTCAGAACCGCGACTGCTCTAGCTAGCAGCAATTGCGGACCTCGCCCGTGCAGCACACTCGATGGAGGGGTCACATGGTTAAGAAGCAGCAGCCTGTAGGGCGGGCAGCGAAATCAAGAAAAGGCCGAGAGTTGCGCGATCGGGACGAGGCAGTCCGTCCGATACGAATAGAGCCAGGAGTCGTGGGCCGCACTCGATGGTTCACTGAGCGTACCGGATACAAAGCAGACTCTAGTTCATTGCGCCGGCTTCGCGCCGGCTTGGATGTTGTCGAAAGAATGAATGAACGCGGAGTGGTCGAACCCCATCTGCGCGACCGCGCCCTCGAGTTCCTCGCCAAGGCCCGGTTACCGGCGGACCAGATCAATGCGCCGCTGCTAGTCACGGGCAACGGAAAGCCACGCGAGTTGCGAATCCGCAGAGCTGAAAAGATTGAGGGTCTCAGTGCACTTACCCCACCCATCGAGATCCCTGAGACGAAAGATAAGTCAGCATTCATTGTGATCCCTGTACCGGCGGAAGTGGCAGAGTATCTTGACCTCAGTGAGGTGATTGGAGCCGACGTTCAAATCCGCCGGGCGCCAAGATTGCTGGGGCCTTTCGAGTTTCTACCGAACGAAGGGATCTTAGTTGGTCAGGTTCCGGGCGAACGTGCGCTTATTCAAGCGTTTGCATTCCCTAAGCACCCGTGGCTCCGGCTAGCTTATGACCTCCTATGCTCGCACTGGAAGTATGTTTTGTTGGACTCAACGGCTCGAAGCAACATGACGAGCTCAGAGGAAGTCAGGATCGGCACAGTCGACCGCATATGTCAGCTGATCCTGTGTGCACCTGATTTTGCCACCATCCAGGATCCACAGATCTTCAGCCGTGCGGGATTGTCCTTTCCACCAGGGTACGGTGGTGACATCTCGAGCCTAGAGGGAGGCTTAGGTCTGCCACCTGGAATCGAGCCAGGTGATCCTCGAAGCATATGCAACCGATGCCTGAACAGGTTTCTTGGAGAGATCGACGTTGTGGACGGCATACCTATCATGCCGCCCCTCATCAAGTGGTGCTGGATCCATCGCCGTCGGTGTTCACTTTGGAGATCGATTGGGCCTACTCCAGCAGCTGGATTCAGCGGGATTGGTCGGGTCACACAGTTGGCCGTACACCCGACGAAGGGCAACATCTTGATCGCCGGTGCGGCTGGGGGTGGAGTGTGGCGGTCCGACAACTCGGGGATAACGTGGCGACCTCTTATGGAGTTACAGCCGACGCTCACTATCGGCGCGGTTGCGTTCGCACCATCGAACCCTAACATCATCTATGCGGCATCCGGTGAGGACGCTGACGGCTGGAATCCAGCATGGGGAGGCATCGGCCTTTATCGCTCAACCGATGGCGGCACCCATTGGAGCATCGCGACCAAGGTTTCAAGCACTCGGTTCTCTGCTATTGTCGTCCATCCAACCGATCCAGACATACTTTACCTCGCTGGCGATCAGGGCTTGCACCGCTCAGACGATGGTGGTCTCAGTTGGATTGCCAATCCGGGCCAAGACTCTCTCTTCGACGCAACCGTAACAGATATCGTGATTGCCCATGACGATCCGGACCGGCTATACGTAGGGGTTCATCTCGACGGCGTCTATGAAACGGTCACGGGCGGGATACAGGTTGGAATGTCGCCCGCGTTCACTCGCCTCGATGCCGCCGGCCAATTGCCTTCAGGTGGAGGTGCAGGGTGGATAAAGCTTTCAATCGGTCGCAGCGGAGCGAATGGATCTAACTGTATTTTAGCGAAACTGGGCCCCAATGGCAGCCGCATTTTCCGAACACAAGACGGCGGAGCAACTTGGCCTGAGCTTGCGGCCAATGTTGCGTCCGTATCCTTCGACGAGTGGTGTTCGGTGGTCGCCGTTGACCCCACAGACGAGAACGTGATCTACGCGGGAAACAATATCGGTCTCCAACGAACGACAAACGGAGGAGCAGCCTCTGCAGATTGGGCTTCCGCGTCCGCGGGTGTTCACGCCGACCAGCAAGATCTAGCGTTCGATCCAAACAGTGCAGCCGTGCTCTATCTTGCGAATGACGGAGGAGTGTACCGATCAATTGATCGAGGAGCCACTTGGGAATTCAGATCAGGAGCTCTCGCGATCACGCAAATGTATGACATAGACATTGCGGAGCGGGACCGAGATATTGCCGCAGGTGGAGCCCAGGATAATGGCGTCTATTATCGCAACGCCGCTGGTGTCTGGCGGCACATTCCCTGGGGCGATGGAACTCAGGTCGCAATTGACCAGACCGATCCAAAAATTTTCTATTTCTCTTCGCAGAACGGACTTCCTACTAACATTCGAAAGTCCACCGATGGAGGAGTCACTCATCAGCAGATCGGACAGAACGGGCTCTCCGGAGGATCGCCGTGGATAACCATCATCAAGCTGGATCCAACGGACCCAATTGTAAATCCGTCGACAAGCCGGACGCTTTTTGTCTGCGGAGCCACGGAGCTCTTCCGTTCGACCGACGGCGGTCAAAATTGGCAGCGCGTCAACGACGGGAGTGGAAACCCTTTCAGCGCTTTCGGTACAATCACTGCACTCGAGTTTGCGCCGAGTGATCCAACTATTCTTTATCTAGGCACCGAAAACGGCGCACTGTATCGGGGCGTAAACGGTGGCAGTACGGCTGCCGACTGGTCGCGGATTGATCTCGCAGGGACGTCCGCGGATATGTTGTTCCCCAATGCGCAGATTCAATCACTCGCAGTGAACCCGCACGAACCGGATGATGTCTGGGTTGTCTTCGGTGGATCTGGCGTAAATTTTACTAATCGGCCCAACATGATTCTGAACCCTCTCGGTATTAGTCATCTTTTCCGCTCTATAGATGCCGGAACGACATGGCTCGATGCGAGCGGACAGATCGCTCCAACCATCCTTCCAGATGTACCGACTAGCGCAGTTGCCGTTTCGGACTTTGACTCCGAGGTGGCCTACGCGGGCAATGACGTCGGGGTTTTTCGAACAGTGGACGGTGGCCAGACCTGGACGGCTTTCCAGGATGGACTACCACGAAGCCCAGTTACAGAACTCAGATTGAACCGTCGCTTTGATCGGCTTGTCGCTGCCACAATGGGAAGGGGGGCGTACGTGCGCGACATCTGAGCGGGACCGCTTTATGCAACCCACGTGGCCGGGAACTGTTGCATTTGAGCGCGCCATGATCCGCCTCAAGGATGTTATTCAAATATTTCGAGGTGCGGTGTACCACATCGTTCGGTAGAAGTCCTTCGTTCTGCAGGCGCAGGAGGGCCTTGGGATACGACGCCAGTTTGTCGGTCGGGATCGAGGACGGCGGATAGGTGCTCATCGCCTTGATGGGCTTACGCAGGAGCCGATAAGCGGCGTTGGTATTCCGACGATCGGACAGCATGAAAGCGATCAACCGACCGTGCTTGTCGACCGCGCGAAGCAGGTACCTCCAGCGTCCGCCAACCCGCACATAGGTCTCGTCCACTCTCTAGGAGCCTGAACGATGTCCCTGGTAGAGACGCACCCGCTTCTCAATTTCCGGGGCATAGCGTTGGACCCATCGAAAGATCGTGCTTGGATTGACGCTGATGCCGCGCTCGGACATCATCTCAGCCAGATCACGGTAGCTGATGCCGTATTTGCAGTACCAGCGCACGCACAGCAGGATGATCTCAGCTGGAAAGCGACGGCGCTTGAACAGAGACACGGGAGCGGATCCTTGATGAACCGCTCCTCCCTATAAGGCCGAGTTTAATGCAACGGTGCCCTGGCTTAAGCTCCTACCACCGCGGGAGCATTGCCCGCCCTCATGCAAGTCTATTCCTGCCCGGTACTGTCAACTTGGCGCGAAGTCGGCGCAGCTGGCGCCGACATAGCCATCATGTCAGCCCAAATCAGCCGACGAGGGCAGTACCAGTCGCATCGCGCCACGTAGTGAAGGCGCGATCCCGCGCAGTCCGGTACTCACTGGCGGAAAGACGGTGACGGCGGAGCTGGAAATGATTGTGGATCGGGGTGTGGGTGGCGAGAAACTGCTGAGCCTGCCGGACTGACTTGAACCGCCGCATGTGGCGCTCCCGCCGTCGGGTGGATTGGTGCGAGACCTCACAGCGGTTGTTCAGGTATCGGCTCCGACGGTGTTCGACGCCCGGCAGGATCTCACGTTTTGCTGCCCCATAGGATCCGAGTTTATCCGTCACGATCACTCGTGGCACGTAGCACAAGCCCTTCAGCAGCTTGCGGATGAACCGCATGGCCGCCTTCTTGTTGCGGCGGCTCTGGACCAGCACGTCGAGCACATTGCCGTGCTGATCAACGGCTCGCCAGAGGTAGTGCAGCTTGCCGCGGATGCGCACGAACACCTCATCCAAGAACCATTTGTCGCCGGGCTTCGGTCGGCGCCGCTTGAGACTGTTGGCGTAGGTCCGCCCGAAGCGCAGGCTCCACTCGCGGATCGTCTCGTAGCTGACCACGACCCCTCGCGCCGCGAGGATCAGCTCAACCTCCCGCAAACTCAGGCTGAAGCAGTGATACAACCAGACGGCCTGATTGATGATCTCGGCCGGGAAGCGGTAGCCGCGGTAAGGACTGGACGTTGTGCTCATGTCCGAGACCCTGCCATAGGCCCCGGATCTTGCCAACTTGACAGTACC
>NZ_JAMXFI010000144.1:0-20861 GCF_025460875.1 Microvirga yunnanensis | reverse complement strand
AGCTCCAGCGTCCAGCGGGCCCGGCCCGCCGGCGGCTGTGCGCAGGCGGTCGCCACCAGCAGCGCCTCCTCCGGGCCTGAGAGCTTGCGGGCGGCACCGGGACGGGGCTCCTCGCTGAGGGCCCGCTCCAGGTTGCCTTCCACGAAGCGACGCTTGGTCCGGTACACGGTCGAGCCGCCCACAGCGACACTCTGGGCAATCGTCTCGTCCGGCACCCCAGCATCAGCCGCCAGCAGGATCTGCGCGCGCTTGAGCTTTCGGGCCGCCTGCTTGCCGCCGCTGAGCATCGCCTGGAGTTGGGTGTGCTCGGCCTCGCTCAGCTCAATCCGGTAGCGTATGGTCATCTCGGCCTCCCGTGTAAGAGGCCGAGATGAATCAGCCGATGAAGCGAGCGTGTGGCGGATGTCTGAGAACAGCTTCACTGACCGGCAGGGTCAGTACCTGGCCTTCATCGACGCCTACACGCGCGTCCATGGCCGCCCTCCGGCCGAGACCGACATGCAGCGCCATTTCCAGGTCACGCCGCCTTCCGTGTACCAGATGATCCTGACCTTGGAACGGGCCGGCCTGATCCGCCGTCAGCCCGGGGTGGCGCGAAGCATCGAGGTGTTGGTCGCCCCTGAAGGCCTGCCCCTCCTCCGCCACCCCCAACCGGTCAAATCCTCTGCGCCGAGGATCTAGCGCATCGGACGCAAAAGTGGGAACCGGCTTTGCGTGAAAAGTTGCTTCACACCAAAAGCTTGAAGCATCGGGCGTGAGTTCGATGACATGTCCGATGCTTGAGAGGTGCCGGAGGGCCAAGGAGCCCTCCACCCACCCCCCTCCATCCACCGCCGACGCTCTGGCGCCGCGAAATTCTTTTCTCTCCGGGGCGGGTGAGACAAAAGAATTTTCTATCGGCACAGGTTCTTTAAAAAGAACGTTTCATTGACTTGTGATGCAACCCCGCGCGACACTCATGTCATGTCAGCATTCGCCCTTCTGCCTCAAACAGCGCCTTTCGGAGACGACGACCGGCTCAGCCTCGATCGCGTCCTGAGCGCGGCGTCTCCCATCCAGCGCGCGTGGCTCGCCGGCTTCCTGGCTGGGATCGATGCGGGTCAGGCGCCCCTCCCCCGGGTGGACGCCCCGGCCCGGGCAGCGGAGCCGCTCACGATCCTCTTCGCCAGCGAGTCGGGCAACGCGGAGCGGCTGGCCCAGGACGTGGCGAAGCTCGCCCGCAAGAGCGGCTTCAAGCCGAAGATCGTCGATTTCGCCGATCTCGACGTGGCCGACCTGCCGCAGCACGGAAAACTGGCAGTGATCGCCGCCACCTGGGGCGAAGGCGAGCCGCCGGGGCGGGCTGCCCGGGCCTATGCGGATCTGATGGGACCATCGGCGCCTCGTCTCGACGGGACGAGCTTCGCCGTCCTGGCGCTGGGCGACACCGCCTATGCGGAGTTCTGCGGCGTCGGAAAAGCCCTCGATGCGCGGTTTGCCGAACTCGGTGCCGCGCGCGCGGCCGACAGGGTCGATTGCGATCTGGATTTCGAGGCGCCTGCCGCCGCCTGGATCAAGAAGGCGCTTGAAGCCTTCGCTCCGGCCCCGGAGAGCTCAGGCAACGTGGTGTCGGTCGATTTCGGTCCCCGCGTCAGCGTCGAGCCGAGCCGAGACCCGGTGATCGGCGAGGTCGTCGAGCATGTCAACCTGAGTTCCTCGCGCTCCGACAAGGAGACGATTCACCTGGCGCTCGGTTTCGACGGCGGCGCGCCTGCTTACGAGCCTGGCGACGCACTCGAACTGTTTCCCGAGAACGACCCGGCCCTCGTGGACGCCGTTCTCGCGGCGACAGGACTGCCTGCCGACGACAGCTTGCGCGCCACGTTGACGACCGAGCGCGACATCACGACCCTCTCGGTCAAGACCCTCGAAGCATTCGCCGCCGAGACGGGACATGCGGAGCTTCGCAAGCTCCTGGACGAGGGGCAGGCCCGCGCCTGGATCGAGGGACGTCAGTTCATCGACCTCGTCGAGGCCTATCCCGCCACGCTGACCGGGCAGCAGCTCACGGCGCTCACCCGACCTCTCCCGCCGCGGGCCTATTCCATCGCGTCCTCGCGCCGGGAAGTCGGCGACGAGGCGCATCTTCTGATCGCGGCCGTCCGCTATGAAGCCCATGGGCGCGTGCGCCGGGGTGTCGCGTCAACCTTCGTGGCGGACCGGCTCAAGGCGGGCGCGACCGCCCGCGTCCGCCTGAAGCCCAACAAGCATTTCCGGCTGCCAGACCCTTCCACCGACATCATCATGATCGGCCCGGGAACCGGCATCGCTCCCTTCCGCGCCTTCGTTCAGGAACGGCGTGCCCTCGCAGCGGGCGGCAGGTCCTGGCTGTTCTTCGGCGACCGGCGCTACACGCACGACTTCCTCTATCAGCTGGAATGGCAGGATGCCCTGAAGGACGGATCGCTCGCCCGGCTGGACCTCGCCTTCTCCCGCGACACGCCGCAGAAGGTCTACGTGCAGCACCGACTCTGGGAGCAGCGCCGCGACCTCGTCGACTGGCTGGACAACGGCGCGCAGCTTTATGTGTGCGGCGATGCCAAGGCGATGGCGAAGGACGTCCGCGCCGCGCTCGTCGCGGCACTGGCCGACGTGAAGGTCCTTTCCCCCGAGGCGGCCGAACACGCCGTCGCCGAACTCGAGCGCGGCCGGCGCTATCACCAAGACGTTTATTGAGAAGCACGAACGATGTCCAAGGAACTCTCGCGGAACGAGCGCATCAAAGAGGCAAGCGGCTTTCTGCGCGGCACGCTCGCGGAAGGCCTCACCGACATCGTGACCGGAGCGATCACCGAGGACGACCAGCAGCTGGTCAAGTTCCACGGCATGTATCTGCAGGACGACCGGGATCTGCGGGCCGAGCGGACGAAGAAGAAGCTCGAGAAGGCCTATTCCTTCATGATCCGCCTGCGGATTCCGGGCGGCGTCTGCACGCCGGCCCAATGGCTGCAGCTCGACCGGATCGCCCAGGACTACGCCAACGGCACGCTCCGCCTGACGACCCGGCAGACGTTCCAGTTCCATGGCGTGATCAAGTCGAACCTGAAGGCGACGATGAGGGCCATCGACGCGGCCCTCCTCGATACCCTTGCCGCCTGCGGCGACGTCAACCGCAACGTGCTGGCCTCCACCAACCCGCATCAATCCCGCGCCCACGCGGCGGCTCTCGATCTGGCCCGGTCGATATCCGGGCATCTCCTGCCGCAGACGCCGGCCTATCGGGAGATCTGGCTCGACGGAGAGAAAGTCGCCGGAGGCGAAGAGGTCGTCGAGCCCGTCTACGGCCGGACCTACCTGCCGCGGAAGTTCAAGACGGTGGTGGCCGTTCCGCCGTCGAACGAGGTCGACATCTTCGCGCAGGATCTCGGCTTCATCGCGATCCTCGACAAGAAGGGCGAGATCAAAGGATGGAACGTGACGGTCGGCGGCGGCATGGGCATGACCCATGGCGAGGAGGATACCTATCCCCGCACGGCCGACGTGCTGGGCTTCTGCCGGACCGAGGACGCCCTTGCCGTCGCGGAGGCGGTCGTGACCGTGCAGCGTGACTGGGGCGACCGCACACTGCGCAAGCATGCGCGCCTCAAATACACCATCGAGGATCGCGGACTCGCGGCGTTCCGCGCCGAGGTCGAGCGGCGCATCGGCAAAGCTCTCGGCAAGCCGCAGCCCTTCCGGTTCGACAGCAACGGCGACCGCTACGGCTGGGTCGAGGGCGAAGACGGGCGCTCCCACCTGACGCTCTTCGTCGAGAACGGTCGCCTGCGCGATATCCCGGGCGGCCCTTCTCTCCTGACGGGCTTCCGCCGGATCGCCGAGATCCACGACGGCGAGTTCCGCCTCACGGCGAACCAGAACGTCATCGTGGCCGACGTGTCGCCTGAGAAGCGCTCGGAGATCGAAGCCCTCGTTGCGGAATACGGCCTGACGAGCCACGCCACGGCCCTGCGCCGCAACGCGATGGCCTGCGTGGCCCTGCCCACCTGCGGCCTGGCGCTGGCCGAGAGCGAGCGCTATTTGCCGTCGCTCGTGACGGCCCTCGAGGAGCGGCTCAGCCTTCGCGGCCTCGCCGAGGACGAGATCACGATCCGCATGACCGGCTGCCCCAACGGCTGCGCCCGCCCATACATCGCGGAGATCGGCCTCGTGGGCAAAGGTCCCGGGCGGTACAATCTCTATCTCGGCGGCGCCTTCGATGGGTCCCGCCTCTCGAAGCTCTACGGGGTCGACCTGCAGCACGACGAGATCATCGCCGCTCTCGATCCGCTCTTCGCGGCCTATGCCCACGGCCGGAAGCCCGCGGAGCGATTCGGGGATTTCGTCATCCGGGCGGGGATCGTGGCCGCGACGGAGAACGGACGCGATTTCCACGCCAACACGGGCCCCCTGGCCGAGGCGGCGGAATGAGTGAGCCTCTCCGGCCCGAGGACCGGCGTCCCGCGCGCCTCAACGCCCTGCCGAAGCTACCGGTCTTCGTCGATCTCGCCGGGCGTTCGATTCTGGTGGCCGGAGGATCCGATGGGATCGCCTGGAAGGTCGAACTCCTCGCGGCGGCGGGCGGCACCGTCAGGATCGTTGCGGAGAACCCGTCGCCGGAGCTTCGCGCCGCCGTTCGAAACGACCCGGCGCATCTCACCCTTGTCCGAAGGCCCTGGCGTGAGGCGGACCTGGTCGCGGTCTCTGTCGCCATCGCGGACATCGAGGATCGGTTCGAGGCGGAAGCCTTCGCCCAAGCGGCACGCCGGCACGGCGCCCTTGTCAACATCGTCGATCAGCCGACCTTCTGCGACTTTCAGTTCGGCACCATCGTCAATCGCGCTCCCGTCGTCGTGTCGATCTCGACCGATGGCGCGGCTCCCATCCTGGGCCAGGCCATCCGCCGGCGCATCGAGGCGGTCCTGCCCTCTTCGCTCGGCGCTTGGGCGCAAGCCGCGAAGGACTTCCGTGACCGCCTGCGGGAGATCGTGCCGTCGAAGCCGGGTCGACGCCGGTTCTGGGAACGGTTCGTCGATACCGCGTTCGTCAACGGATCCCAAGTTCGTGACGGCATGCTGGATCGCCTCGCCCGCGAAATCGGCGACGGCGTCCCGGAATCGCCCGGACGAGGTGAGGTCGTCATCGTCGGCGCGGGTCCGGGCGATCCCGAGCTTCTGACCCTGAAGGCCATGCGCGAGCTGCAGGCGGCCGATGTGATCGTCTACGACCGCCTCGTCACGCCGGCCGTCCTCGAACTGGCGCGCCGGGAAGCCCGCCGCGTCCATGTGGGCAAGGAGGGCCATGGCGCATCGTGCCGTCAGGACGACATCAACGCCCTCATCGTCGATCTGGCGCTTGCAGGCGAGCGCGTCGTTCGTCTCAAAGGCGGGGATCCCGCCATCTTCGGACGAACCGGTGAAGAGGTGGCCGCATGCCGGGAAGCCGGCGTTCCGGTCCGGATCGTTCCGGGCGTCACGACGGCAAGCGCCGCGGCGGCCTCGCTCAACGCGTCCCTGACCCATCGCGACCATGCTCAAAGGGTTCAGTTCATCACCGCCCATGACCGGCATGGGGATCTTCCGGAGAATCTGAATCTCGCGGCCCTGGCGGACCCGCAAGCGACGACGATCGTCTATATGGGCCGACGCACGGCATCCAAGCTGGCGACCCGGATGGTCGAGAGCGGCCTGCCGAGCGACACACCGGTCGTGGCCATCAGCAACGTATCGCGCGACGATCAGGACAGCGTGCATTCGACGATCGGGAATGTGGCGCGCGGCATCGACCTTCCCCAGGACGGGCCGCTGATCATCGCCATCGGGGCATCCGTTGCCGCGCCGAGGGATATCCAGGATCAACCGTTCAACGCTTTCGACGCGCAGAAGCAGCTCCCTCCCGACAACGAGCAGCTTGTTCGCGCATTGCTGGATCACTGAAAGCGGCTGACGCTTCCGTCACAACGGCCTTGCCGCTGCGGGCGCGGCAATCTGATCGAAATAGGCAACCCTGCCGGCAACGGCCGCTCCGACCGCGAGCCAGAACACAAGGATCCCGAAAATCATTTTGCGCGATGAGCGTGAATGTCCGTGAGACATGCTGTCGTGTGTGCCTGCTGTCATCTCCCTTCAATTTACAGGTCACACAGGCAAACGGACAGCATCTTCGACGTGACGATTGAAATTCAGAAGATCGTTCTCGTCATGGCCCGCCGTGGGTCGAAATCATTCCATGGACGCCATTCGGAGAAGCAAAAAAATTCCAAGGCTCGCTCTCGGCGAGGGAGCCTTGGTGAAGATCACGCTGCCGTCTCGCGACAGTGGACACTCACGCGAGCTTGGTGAAATCGATCGGCTTGGTGCGATCGAGCGACGCGCGCATCGGCGGGAGCGGATATTTCAGACCGGTCGCGCAATTGAACAGCACGACGCGCTCATCCCCGCGCAGCCGACCGTCGGCGAGCGCCTGTCGATAGGCCGCGACGGTTGCGCCGCCTTCCGGGCTCAGCAGAAGGCCGTCGTCGCGCGCCACCGATGCGACCGCGTCCGTGATGGCCTCGTCCGAGACGGCCATGGCAAAGCCGCCGCTGTCCCGCACCGCGCGAAGAATGAGGAAGTCGCCCACGGCCTGCGGCACGCGAATGCCCCATGCGAGCGTATGGGCATTCTCCCAGCGGGTGGCCGTCTCCGTGCCCTCTTCGAAGGCCCGCACCATCGGGGCGCATCCTTCCGCCTGAACGGCGACCATGCGCGGCCGCTTGCTGCCGATGAAGCCGATGGCCTCCAGCTCGTCGAAGGCCTTCCACATGCCGATGAGACCGGTGCCGCCCCCCGTCGGATAGAAGATCACGTCGGGAAGCTCCCAGCCGAGCTGTTCCGCAAGCTCCAAGCCCATCGTCTTCTTGCCCTCGATCCGATAGGGCTCCTTGAGGGTGGAGACGTCGAACCATCCCGTCGCCTCGTGGCCCTGCGCAACGAGCTTTCCGCAATCGTCGATCAGGCCGTTGACGCGATAGACGGAGGCTCCCTGAAGGGCGATCTCGGACAGGTTGATCTCCGGCGTGTCCTCCGGGCAGAAGACGGTGGCGCGCATGCCCGCGCGGCTCGCATAAGCGGCAAGAGCCGCTCCGGCATTGCCGTTGCTCGGCATGGCCAGATGCCCGATGCCGAAAGCCTTGGCCATGGACACGGCCATCACGAGGCCACGGGCCTTGAACGATCCCGTAGGAAGACGGCCCTCGTCCTTCACGAGCACCTCCCCGCCGCCGGTCTTGGACCGGGCGAGCGGAACGAGCGGGGTGGCGGTTTCTCCGAGGCTCACGATGTCCGCGGTGCGGCGCACCGGCAGGAGCTCGCGCCAGCGCCACAGATCGTTCGGACGCCGGGACAGCTCGTCCTTGCTGAGAGCGGCGCGAACACCCTCGAGATCGTAGCGCACCAACAGGGGCTTGCCGGCGCGGGAGAGATTGTGGGGCTTGTCCGCCTCGTAGATCTCGCCGGTCCAGGAACACTCGAGATGGGTGACGAAGGTCGGCCGATCGGAGATGAGATTTGCGTTGGCATTCATGGGATCGCCTTTTGACACCGTGATGGGAGCCATCGTGATGAGCCGCAGCGTCGCCAGCGGCACGGGAAGCGAATGAATACCGGATTCGCCGCGTCTGGGACATCACTGATCGTCGTGCAGGATAGCCGTCGGCACGCTCTTCTTCGGGCCTGCCCTACGACGCTCGCTCGAATGTGCGACCGAGGCAGAGCATCGTCGTGCTGCATGGCGCGACGATGCTCTTCCTGCTGTCCTGTCGATCGACCGAGCGCGACGGTCTGCTCTCCGGTCTCTCCTACCGCCGCCAGTTGACCACGGCCACGCCCGCGAGCGCCATCAGGCCGCCGGCGGCGCCGAGCATCGTCGGCACCTCCCCGAGCCAGGCGAAGCCCAGGAGAGTCGCGACCGGCGGAACGCAGTACATGAAGTTCGACGCGCGGCTCGCCGGCAGGCGAGACAGGGCGATGGCCCAGGTGCCGTAGGCGATGAGGCTCGGGACAAGGCCGAGATAGATCACGGCCAGGGCCCCCGATGAAGGGGCGGCGGCGAATTGACCGGCGCCGCTCGGGAGCCACGGGGCAAGGACCAGCGCGCCGAGCACCATGTTCCAGGCCGAGACCGTCAGCGGCTTGTGCCGGGCGAAGAGCGGCTTCTGGACCACGGTGGTCACCGAGTTGCAGAGCGCCGCTCCGAGGATGAGCAGGGCTCCGGTGTCGAGGCGCATTCCTTCGCCCTCGCCGAGGGCGATGAGCCCGATGCCGGCGAACGACAGGGCCGTTCCTGTCCAGGCCCGCGCGCTGAACCGCTCGCCCAGCACGAGCATCGCGAGCCCGGCCGTCATGATCGGGTTCGTGTTGATGATGAAGCTCGCCGCCCCGGCCGAGACGGTCATCTCGCCCATGTTGAGAAGCGCCGTATAAAGCGCCACGAACAGAAGGCCGCCCGCCGCCAGGCGGAGGAAATCGGCCGGTGTCGGCCAGCCCGGACGGGTGACGATGAGGAAGAGAGCGGCCGGCACGGCCGCGATCGCAAACCGCAGGGCGCCGAGTTCAATCGGGCCGAAGGTCTGCAGGCCGGCCCGGATGGCCGGGAAGGCCGACGCCCAGGCGAGGATCGTGACGATCACCGCAACGGCCGTCACATGGTCGAACGACAGGGGTTTGGAGGGATGGGCGGCACCGATGCTCATGGGACACTCGCGAAGGAAAGGGCGAGCCCGACAATTCGTCGTTCCGAGCTGATTGACAATCGAACAATTCAACGGTCAGCTGTGAGCATGAGTCATAGCTCTGCCCCCTTGCCACCCCTCGATGCCCTGCGGGCTTTCGAAGCCGCAGCTCGGCTCGGCAGCTTCTCGGCCGCGGCGAACGACCTGCACCTGACCCACGGCGCCATCAGCCGACAAGTGGCCAAGCTCGAGCATTGGCTCGGGGAGCGGCTGTTCGACCGGCAGGCGCGCGGCGTCGCGCTGACGCCGCAGGGGCAGCGCCTCCATCAGCGGACGAGCGAGGCCTTCGCGCTGATCGCGGACAGCTCCGACCGCTGGATCGAGCAGCGCGGCGCGGCCATCGTCCGCCTGACGTCGATCCCATCGGTCAGCAGTCTCTGGCTCATGCCGCGCCTGAGAGCCTTCGAGGCCGGCGATCCGTCCCTGCGGATCGAGTTCGTGGTCGAGCACCGCAGCATCGACCTCGAGGCCGAGGGGATCGATCTGGCCATCCGCTGCGGGCGCGGCAGCCTGCCGGGACGAATATCCGTGCGCCTGTTCGAGGAAAAGTGCTTCCCGATCGCATCGCCAACGCTTGCGGAGACGCTCGGCGCCGGGCCGCCGGAACGGCTTCTGAACTATCCCCTGGTCCATGATTCCGATGCATCGGCATGGCGGGCATGGTTCGCCGCGCAAGGCATGGATTACCGCCCTCGCCCGCAGGACCGCCGCTTCGAGGATTACAACCTCGTCCTCGATGCCGCCGCCCATGGCCTGGGCATCGCGCTGGCCCGGCCGCCCCTGGCGGGCGATGCCTTGCGCACCGGGCGTGTCGCGGCGGTGGATCCGCGCACGGTGGTCAATCCCGTATCGTACTGGCTCGACCGGACCCCAGGCCGCCTCCGGCCGTCAGCAGCGGAACTGGCCCGGCGCATCATGGTGGAGGCCGGGGTGAACGGTGCGGATGCCCGGACATTCCTGAGCGCGTAAAGATCTCCCACCATCAGCATCGAGCCGGCCCCGCCACTCGCGCCACCCTCGATCCCACATCAGGCTCGCAGCCTCACGGCTGCGGGTCCACAGGTGCTGGCTCTTTGACATCGACACAGATCAAGCATCCGCTCCGCAGCATGACGCTCCCCTGTCCTTCCACCCTCTCGCGTCATGGCCGGGCTTGTGCCGGCCATCCCGATGCGGAAAGGCGCGGCGCTTCAATCCATCGAGATCATCGGGACGAGCCCGGTGATAACGACGGAGGGCGCCCATCGCGGTGGCGCCACCCTCCCACGCTATCGTAGGGCCTGTCACGGCCACACCGACCGGCAAGGCGCCGCGCCCCACAGAAGCGAGAGAACCGGCACAAGCCCGGCCATTGCACACAGCGGCAGCCCCAGTCCCTCGCCGGCGCGGAGTCGCGCTCTGTCCCGCCGTGCGGCAATTTTTTGCCGGCGAAGCGCTTCGCTGCGCCGAAAAATGGTCTACAGAAGCGCCCGCGGGATCGGCCAGGGAGCGAGGGGCGAACACGATGGCATCGAAGGGCTGGGCGGCCTTCCGCCACAGGGATTTCCGGCTGTTCTGCGCGGCCCGGTTCGCCATGGCGCTGGCCGTGCAGGTTCAGACGGTCGCCGTCGCCTGGCTGGTCTACGATGCCAGCGGCAGCGCGCTCAACCTCGGCCTGGTCGGGCTCGCGTCGTTCCTGCCCACCATTGCGCTCGTGCTCGTGACCGGCCTCGTGGCCGACCGGTACAGCCGGCGCTGGATCCTCATGCTGGTCTTCTCGGCCATGATGCTGACCTCGCTCGGCCTGCTCACGCAGGTGCAGGCGGGCGTGCCGGCGCTCTGGCCGATCTACGGCCTCCTGGTGGCCTTCGGGGCCGCCCGGGCCTTCGGCAACCCCGCCGCCCAGGCCATCGTGCCTGGCCTGGTGCCGCCGGGCGACCTCGCCAATGCCATCGCCTGGAACTCCTCGGTCCAGCAGGTCGCCACCATCAGCGGCCCGGCGGTCGGCGGCATCCTGTACGCGGTCCACCCGACGGCGCCGTTCATGGGATCGGCCGTGTGTTTCGGGCTCGCCGCCCTGCTCGTGGCGGCCCTACGCCTGCGCCCGGCCGAGGCCAGGCGCGAGCCGGTGACCTGGTCCCGCCTCGTGGCCGGGCTCGTGTTCCTGCGCACGAGGCCGATCCTGCTCGGGGCGATCTCCCTGGACCTCTTCGCGGTCCTTCTGGGCGGGGCCACGGCCCTAATGCCGATCTTCGCCCGCGACGTGTTCCATGTGGGCCCCTGGGGCCTCGGCCTCCTGCGCTCCATGCCGGCGGTCGGGGCCGTCACCATGGCGGTCGTCCTGGCCCATTCCTCGCTCCTGTCCCAACGGGCCGGCCTGCGCATGCTGCAGGCGGTGGGCGTCTTCGGCCTGGCGACCGTTGGGTTCGGCCTGTCCACGAGCTTCGGCCTGACCCTGGTGCTGCTCGCCATCCTCGGGGCGGCCGACATGGTCAGCGTCGTGGTGCGCCAGACCCTCGTCCAGGCGGAGACCCCGGACGATCTGCGCGGGCGCGTGGCTGCGGTCAACACGGTGTTCATCGGCGCGTCCAACGAGCTCGGCGAGTTCGAGTCGGGAACGCTCGCCTGGCTCGTCGGGGCCTCTCCCGCCGTCGTGATCGGAGGCATCGGGACGATCATGCTCGCGGGGCTCTGGCGGTTCTGGTTTCCGGATCTCGCCCGGCGCGATCAGCTCGTCCGCAGCGAGGCGACGGCGGAGGCCGCGCCGCAGAAGACCTGATCGAAGCAGGGTCATTTGGACGAGGCCGGGGCCTCGATCTGATGCCGGATCCGCTGGATGTAGAAGTCATGGTAGTCGTCGAGCCCGAAAACCTTGCCGGCTTCCCGACAGATCAGGATCGTTTCGAGAGCCTGCGACCATTCCCTGGCCCGATAGGCCGCGAGCATCGCGTCGTTCCGCTCCAGCAGGCCGATGAAGTCGGGACCGGAGGCCATGTCGCCCCGTCCGAGCAGCGCGAAGATGCGCTCGGGGTCCTGCTTGCCACGGACCTGCAGATGATCCAGTTCGAGGACGGCGAACCGCGAGCGCACCGCCTGGGCGGTCTTCTCCCCGACGATGATCGGGACGCCGTACTGCTTGGTCAGCCCCTCCAGGCGGGACGCCAGATTGACCGTGTCGCCCAGGACGGAATAGTTGAAGTGCAGGTCGGAGCCAAAATTGCCGACCACGCAGACACCCGTGTTCAGGCCGATCCCAATCCGGAGCGGTGCAGCCCACTGCGTCGGATCGGCCTCCCGCCGGCGCTCGTCGTTCAGAGTCTCAAGGCTCTCCAGCATGGTGAGAGCGGCCTCGCAGGCATGCGCCTCATGGGAGATGTCGTCGAGCGGGGCGTTCCAGAAGGCCATGATGGCATCGCCCATATATTTGTCGATCGTTCCCCGATGCTGCACGATGTCCTTGGTCAGGGGCGTGAAGAGGCGGTTGATCAGCGCGGTCAATCCCTGCGGGTCGTCCTTGTACGCCTCCGAGATGGCCGTGAAGCCCCGGATGTCGGAGAACAGCACGGTGAGCTCGCGCTGCTCGCCGCCCAGCGTCAGCCGCTCGGGCGAATGCGCCAGCTGCTCGACGAGATCAGGAGAGATGTACTGGCTGAAGGCCGATCGGATCCAGCGGCGATCCGCCGACACGGTCATGTAGTTCGTGCAGATCAGGACGGCATAGACGAGGAAGCTCGAGGTCAGCGGGAACGTGTAGTCGATCAGGAGATCGAGATACGAGAAGCAGTACCACGACATACCCAGAATTAGAGCCGCGATCGTGCCGCCGAGCAGGAAGAGCGGCCCGGCACTCACCGTGGGGGCCAGCCCGATGACCGTCAGGCCGAGCAGGGCCGCCAGCAGGATTTCGGCGAAGGCCGTGTAGCTGGGGCGGCTCAGGGTCGATCGCGTCAGCGCGCTCTCGAGCAGTTGCGCGTGCAGTTCGACCCCGGGAAGGGCCGGATGGACGGGCGTCACCTTGAGATCGAGCAGCCCGGCTGCCGAGGTCCCGATCAGCACCATCTTTCCGGCGATCCGATCAGCCGGGACACGGTCCTCCAGCAGGTCGATGGCGGAGATGTACTTGCCCAGTTCGGGAGCCGAGAAGTGGATCCAGATCCGTCCCTTGCCGTCGGTCGGAATCTCGAAATCCTGCACGCTGACGCTTCGCACGCCGCTCAGATCCGTCTTGATGAGGATGCCCCCGGCTCCCGTGGCCACCCGCAGCATTTCGAGCGACAGCGACGGAACCACGGTCTGGTTCGCCAAGGCGACGACCGGGACGCGGCGGACCGTCCCGTCCCCTTCGGGGCTGATCGAGAAAAGGCCATGTCCCTGCGCTGCATCATCCAGGACGGGCAGGTTGCGCAGCAGCTGCGGAAAGTCCACTAGGAACGCGCGTGGATCCGGTCCCAGGGTGGCGATCGGCGCCTGACTGGCGGGCCGGGCGCTCAGCGCCGCTCCCGATACGCGATAGCCCGATTGTCCGAGGACGACCTTCGCGTTACGGATCGCCTCGGCAAAGATCGCATCGTTGCCGGGGAGACGCCGAAGCCTCTCGATCGTTGCATCGTCCAGCCCCTGAAAGGTTCTCGCCGCAACGTCCGGAGAACTGCGATCCTCTTCGGGGAAAAGCACGTCGAATCCGATGACCTCTCCCCCGAGCCCCACGATCTTCGAGATCATCTCGGCCATGACCGTGCGAGGCCAAGGCCATTGCCCCAAAACCCTCAGGCTCTGCTCGTCGATATCGATGATGCTGACGAGGTCCTTGCGTTCGGTGCGCGGATGCATGAGCTGATAGATGTCGAAGGACTTCTGGCGCAGCGCCTCCACAGGTTCCGGATCCCAGACCCGCACGGCCAGAAGGCTGACGAGAAGCAGCAGGCTGACGATCCGTCCGATCCCGAAGCGCCGCAGCTTTTTGAGGATCAAGGTCATCGGGACGGATCCGTCGAGCCGCATGTCCGTCCGGCGGCCCCATTCCCTTGGACGCTTGCGCCCGACAGCCTATGGCCGGGAATGAAGAGGCACGCCGGTCGGCTCATGGATCCCTCACAGGATGAGGTCCGTCGAACGAGGGAGAGCGCCCGCGATCGTCAGCTCCGTCGTCAGGACCTCGCCGCTGGCGAACGTGACGATTGCCGACACCGTGTTCTCATCGCCCACCAGCCGCCTCAGGCCGCCGATAGAGGCATCGAGGACATAACCGCTCGCTGTTGCGGTGAGATCTTCGAGACCGAACTCCGGAATCTCCGTTCCGTTCACGAAGATGTCGAGATCTCTGACGACCCCGCTCGGGAGCGGTGCTCCGAGGACGGAGACATCGATCTGATCCGGCGACGTCAGACGCGAGGCCCCGCCCGTATTGTCGATCACGTTCAGCTGGGAAAGGCTCGCGTTGGCGCCAACGCCAAGGGCCGTGATCCTCGCCTCATGAACGTCGTTCAGAGTGGCGAGTTCCGCATTGACCGGGCCTTGCCCGTTGCCATCGGAGAGAAAGTAGAGAAAATTCTTTTCTCCTCCCTGGTCCAAATCCTGCAGCCGTTCGTTGGCTGCCCGCAGCGCGTCCGCGAAATTCGTGCCGCCTCCTGCGTTCAACCCTCTCAGATGGCTCGCGATCGCGCCTTCGCCCGCGACGCCGAGGCTGAACGTCATGGCGTTCACGATTCCTCCTGCCGAGGCTTCGGCCGGGTCGGCGCTGCCATTGAACGGGATCACCGTCACCGTGACGTCGGCTGGGGAAAAGCCCAGTCCTCTGATGCGCTCGGTCAGCGCGATCAGACTGGCGATTTCCGCATCCAGAACCGTATCGGCGCGTCCGTCGCCATTGAGATCGCCGACCGGCGCTCCCTGGAACGGATCCGACGTACTTCCCGAGATGTCGATCAGGTAGAGCACGTTCATCTGAGGCTGCAGAATCGGCCCCAGACCAATGACGAGATCGAGGTCCGCCGTTGCAGTCGTCGTTGCCGACGGCGCATCGATGGTGAGAGAGACCGGCTGGCTGTTGAATCCGAGGGTGTCACCGCTCGAAGCGGACACATGAGGCGCCGAAAACGTTCCGGTGCCGCGCACCTGCACGGTGACGTCCGCCGTGTCGCTGCCTCCCTTCCCGTCGGAGATCGTATAGGTGAATGTCACCGTCGCGGTCTCACCCGCGCTGAGAGCCTCGAATTCCGTTCCCGGATCGAAAACGAGATCTCCGGACGGGCTTCGGAAGACCGATCCCTCGAGCGGGGCGGTCCAGCTCGTGATATGGATCGCATTGCCGTCCACATCACGGTCGTTCGCGCGCACGGGCAGGATCCGTTGTCCGGCCTCTGCGGCATCGAGAATGCTGTCGCTCGCGGCATTGGGAGCGTCGTTTCGCCCGATGACGGTCCAGGACACCGAAGCCGGAATGCGGACGTTCTCGTCGATCTGCAAGATATAATCGATGGTGACGACCTGGGATTCGCCCTCTCCCAGGTGCTGGTAGGCCGGGTGCGACGGATTGAGAGAAAAACTCTGCGAACCGGCGAGAAATCGCACGCCCGCAGGCAGCGTGGCCGGTACGATCAACACGGAGCGCCCTGCCTCGTCCCGCATCAGAGTGTCGGGCAATGCGTCAAGCCGGGCAAGCGGTCCATCCTCGATTGCCCGACCGAGAACCTCGGCAGGAGACGTGATGATCGCGGGAATGATCAGGTTTGAGGGCGGCGCGCGTCCCGTGCCGGATGGGGTGATGACGCTGAACTGCGACGGGTCGGGGGTTTCGACCGGTTGGGGCAGGTTCACCGGAACGATCGGCGCATCCTCGAAATCGCTGCTGCCCCTCCTCTGTCGCGGCTCCTGGGAGAACACCTGAAAGAGATCCCGGACAAAGTCGCTTTCGCCACGGATGTCGTCGCCCGTTTTCGTGATCTGCGTGATTCGCGGTTCGGAGCCGGCGACGGGAGTCAACAGCGTCGACGTGCGGGCGTCCGACATCGCGGTGATCACCTGCGACGGGTTCGCCTTGTCGAGCAGGAGGAAGGAACCGACGGTTCCGTCCGGCTCGGTCAGCAGCGAGAACCGCGTGGCACCACTGACGGCGGCGACCTCTGCCTGTACGGCGGTTCCCCTGATGGCCATGGTGGCGACGGGAGTATCGACCTTGAGATCCCCTGTCTTGGCGATCCGGCCCGCGACAAATCCGATCAGACCTTGAACGAGGGTGAACAGCGCCGAATTCGAGCTCGAATCGGCAGCGTAGACCATATCGTTCAGCACCATCCGGGCGCTGGCGGACAGGTTGAACACCGTCCCGTCGTTGAACTTGATCGTCAACGAGGACGACGATCCGGTCTGAACGACATCGCCTTTGGCGACCGCGTCGCCGACCTGCAGGTCGACCGACACGCCATTTCGCAGGACCGTCGCGGTCCCCGACACCTTCTCGACCCGCCCGATCGGCGCGCGCCCGGCAGGAGCACCGGAGAGCTGGGCATATTGTCCCCGCAGATCCGCTCCTGCGAGCAATGCGATGGTCTCCGCTGTGAGGCTCGCTCCCTCGGGCGTCGTGATGTTCAGGCGTCTGTCCCCGCTGAAATAGTCGAGAATGACCGCCGTCGCGTCAGGCCTCGCCAGCAGAAGATCGGCCCCAGATCGCTTGAAATCTGCAGTAAACAGGAGATCCTTATCCGGAAAGACAACGGATGCGTCAGAGTCAGCGCGGCTCTCCGACGCCTCGGCGGCGTCGACCCAGATGTCGAAAACACTGGCGCCGTCCCGAGACTGGTACACAGCTGAACCCTTGTGTTCCAAGGAATGATAGCTCTTTCGAACGTTCATTCCTACCGGAAGCAAATCTCAAGGTTAGGCATCCTGGCCGCAGGCTTGTCGCCGGGCCCTGTCCAGGACACGAAAAATATGACTCTAATCCTGTCCGTCTTGCAGTTCCTCGGCCTCGCATGGGACGACTGAATTCCGATGAAGGCTTTTTCATCCTGCCCGAGGGATCACTTCAGTCCTTCTGCCGAATGGAAGAACGGGAGATCGTATCACGCCCGGAACTCTTGGCGGCGGGGTCCTCGGCCGGTCTCAAGAAGAAGGTGTCAGCCCTGCTCCACTCCAGAGAGCGTCCGCTTGCACTCCGGTCGGCTTGTCGCTGCCGATCATGCCTGCCGGCCCATCGTTCCAACCCATTCCGATCTTCTCCTCCATGACATCGCTAACACCGGTCTTGATCGACTGCGTCGTCGATTGTCCTGAATGATCCGCGGTCTTGAGCCTGTTTCGGTGAAGTGGATCCGGTTCACCGTCAGAAACGGCGACGGGTCATGGTGCCCTCCTGGGATGATGCCGTCCACGCATTCGCAACATCGCCCCATCGGATGCCGCCCCTCCCGGCGAACCTTCAGGCACTCATCCTACGAACTCATGAGCACGGCACTCCTTGGTGCGTTCTTGACTTGCCCGGGACGGCATAACGGAACATCGAAAGCGACGCGGCAGAATCCGCTGCTTTCGATCTCTGCATCGATCCCGTACTCGTTCAGGATATCCTCGACGATGCCGAGACCAATCCCGCTGGAACCTGGCTCCGATCGTCCCGGAACGCCCCGCTCGGGCCGTCCTCCCTGTCCATCGCCCGAGAACCCAGGACCGTCGTCCGCGACACTGATCCTTGCCTTATCGTCCAATCTTTCCACCTGGATGGTGACGCAGGCTTTCGCCCATTTACGAGCATTGTCGAGCAGATTGCCCATGACCTCGCCAAAATCGTGGGGATCCATATCGATGGCCACGTCGGCTGGGATATCCGTCTGCCAAATCAGCCGCTCACCTCTCGGCATGTGCTGCATCAATCGCAGAAGACGAACGATGGTCTGGTCGACTTGCGTATAGGCCCCGCAGGCGGCTGGGGTGCCGCTCGTGCGAACCCGCGCGAGTTCGCGCTCCACATGCGTGTAGATCAAGCGAAGCTGCTCCTGCATGCATTCGGCGGCCTCCTGAAGCCCCGCTTGCTCAAGGCGCCGCACCTCACCCCCCAGAATCGTCAAAGGCGTTTTCAAGCCGTGAGCCAGCGCGCCAGCGCGGTCGCGCGCCTTGCGGACGAGATCTTCCTGGCGGTCAAGGAGATTGTTGATGCTCTCGACGAGCGGGGACAGTTCATCGGGAAAGTGTCGGGTCATGCGCCGGATTTGACCGGTCCGTATTGCGTTCAGTTCCTGTCCGACCGACCTCAATGGACGCAATCCCAGCCAGAGCTGAAGCCATGCGAAAAGGACGAGCACGGCGGCAATCGGGATGAGGACCCGCGTCACATCCCATCCGAAGGCCTGACGCAGTTCTACGATCTGGTCGTGATCGAGGGCGACGGCGAGACTCACACGACGCGGACCCTGCGGACCATCCGTCGCGACCT
Source organism: Microvirga yunnanensis (assembly GCF_025460875.1). Taxonomy (NCBI): domain Bacteria; kingdom Pseudomonadati; phylum Pseudomonadota; class Alphaproteobacteria; order Hyphomicrobiales; family Methylobacteriaceae; genus Microvirga; species Microvirga yunnanensis. The sequence goes on along the minus strand of NZ_JAMXFI010000144.1, from coordinate 2,670 downwards.
CCCGTTCGATGATGTAGAGTTCGGAGCCGTCGGGCCCTTCGACCTCGAATGCGCGGTCCTGTTCACCGCTCTCTCGATGTCCATTCGTTGGAAGCTCCTTATCCCATAGAGAACGCGACCGCACGATCGCTCGTCCACCTTCGGAGACTTGCCAGTAAGCTCCGCCATAGGGCTGGTGATAGCGGGGATCCGTCAGCTTCTCGCCAATCTGACCCTCGCCTCCCGCGCCGAAGGCCGTTGCCAGTTCCGTCCAGTGAATGTTGAGATCCTGCTCGACATACCGGAGAACCTGTCGCTCGAAAAAGAAAACCAGGGATGCGCCTGCGACTGCAATCGTTGCGACGATGGACATGACGGCGACGAACAGGAGCCGGAGCCTTATCGAATTGCGTGTCATGACGCGGGCGTCTCCATGATGTATCCGTGACCGCGTCGAGTTCCGATCGCCTTCGCTCCGATTTTGCGACGCAGGCGGGCTACGAGAGCCTCGACGGCGTTACTCTCCGGCTCGTCCGAGCCATAGACATGTTCGACGAGTTCACCCTGGGTGACGACGCGGTCTCGGTTGTGCGCCAAGTACCTGAGCAGACGGAATTCAAGCGGCGATAGCTCGATCGCTCTGCCATGGAGCAGGACCCTCAAACGCCGCGTGTCGATATGCAGAGCGCCAACCTCGATGAGAGGTGTTACGTGGCGCCCCACCCGCCGCAGCAGCGCAGCCAAGCGGGCCAGGAGTTCCTCCATCTCGAAGGGCTTCGTCAGATAGTCATCGGCCCCGGCGTCAATTCCCTCAACTCTTTGAAGCCATGATCCTCGTGCCGTCAGGACCAGGATCGGAACCGTGCTGGACTCGTCCCGCAATCGCCTGACCACGGAGAGGCCGTCGAGCTTCGGCAATCCGAGATCGAGGATGAGCGCATCATACTCCTCGGTCGATGCCCGGAACCATCCTTCCTCGCCATCTCGCGCGATATCGACCACATATCCGGTTTCGGCCAGAGCATGGTGGATGTCGCTGGCGATGGCCGGTTCATCCTCGACGAGAAGGATTCTCATCAGCGTCTCCTGATTTGGAGGATTTGGCTGTTCCGCGCATCGACGACGACCTCCTGATACCGACGGTCGCGGGTGAGAATGAGGAATTCGTAACGCCATTCACCAGTCCAGGATTGGCGCAGATCAACCTCCAGAACCTGACCCGGAACGGCTCGCGAGACCATGGGAAGCACAGCGCTCAACGCAAGAGCCCATCCCTGTGAAACCGCCTCCCTGGCACTCTCGGGGGAGGTGCTGCCCCAGCCGCGCGACGTCGCGTTATCGTCATCGTCACGCCCTCGACCGCGTCCACGACCGGAGCCGTCATCTCCACCACGACCCTGACCTTCTCCGCCTGACCCGTGGCCAGGACCGCTGTTGTCACTGCCCCGGCCGCTATTGTCGCTGCCCCGGCCACTGTTGTCGCTGCCCCGGCCACTGTTGTCGCTGCCGCCATGCCCTCCTCCATCGCCGCCTCCTCCGCCATCTTTGGCGAACGTGGTCGTTGGGTGACCGGTTTGCACAGCGGCAGCAGCCAAAGCCGCAACGATGAAGACGAGGAGGTGGCGCCGGATCATGGGAACTTCCAAAGTCACTCAGCATAGCATGCCCCACCTGATATTTCGCTGACATGCATTATCAGCTTCGTATGTCCGGCTTCCCCCATGCTGTCTCTCACCGGCGCCTATTGCGCTTCGGATGAAGGGAAAGAGACAATGTTGAAGCGAAACGCGACAAGGACGAGCATTCTGGCTCTTGGGACAGTTCTGGCATCACTGACCGCCGCCATGCCGGCCGCGATCATGAGCGCAACACTGTCACCCGCGCTTGCCCGCGGCGGCGATGATCACGGCGGAAGCCGCGGAGGTGACGACCACGGCGGACGTGGAGGTCAGGGCAGCGATGACCAGGGCGGACATTCCGGCGGCGACAGCGGACGCGGGGGGCGCGGCGGGGACGACGGTGGAAGAGGCGCGGGACGCGGCAGCGCTGATCAAGCGGGACCTCGCGCGGACGGCGGCGGGCGACGCGGCCATGGGGCGGACGATGGCGCGCAAGCCGCGACGACGTCGAGAGACCGCATGCGGGAGCAGCATCAAACACGCACCCGCACCCGCGGAGCGGACGATCGCTTGGAAGTGATGCGTGTCCGCGGGCGCGGCGCAGACGACGCAGGCACGCAGGACGACAACGGAGGCCGGCTCGGTCGCGACAGACGCTTCGAGCCTGGCGATGATCGCAGGATCAATGGCCGATGAGGCTAGAGCATCGGACGTGAAAAGTGGACACCACTTTTGGGATTCATCCGAGGCTCCCTCTCTTGATCGGCGCATCGGATGAGGCGGGCCCAGCGGGCCGCGCAAGCGACCCGAAGGGCCACGCTAGTGTTGTGACTCTAACGCTTGTTTCGCACGGGCGACCTTTTCCAGGATCGCTGAGGCCGGGGCGGTCCAGACAAAGGGGCGAGGGTCGGCATTGTGGTGCTCCAGGTAGTCCATGATCGCGCTCTCCAGATCGGGCACGCTCGTGAAGGCGCCCCGCCGGATGCGCTCCTGCGTGATCAGGGCGAAGAAGCGCTCGACCAGGTTGAGCCACGAAGCCGAAGTCGGGGTGAAGTGCAGGTGGAAGCGCGGA
>NZ_JAMXFI010000143.1:0-20965 GCF_025460875.1 Microvirga yunnanensis | reverse complement strand
ATGGTCTCGGTGCTCACGCTGAAGCGCTGGGCCAGCACGCCGGTGGGCTCTCGCGAGCGGGCGATCTCCTGACGGACCGCCGGGGTGGTGCGGGCTTGCGGGTGAAGGGAGTGCATCACGTCCTCCTGCGGCGAGAAGCCCGGCGTCGTAGACCGTCGAAGCGCCAAGTATACTCCTCAATCGCACAACGCACCTGATCCAAACAACGTTCCGCCACCAAACAACTAGGCCGGCAGGCCCGCCAACGCCATGCCTTCCACAAAGTGCTCGAGGTCTGCAGGGTTTCTGAACGGCTGCGTGGTCGCCCAATCCTCAATCGAAAAAGTGGGGTGTTTCTGCCGAACGAGAAGCGCCCATCGAAGTGCCTCGTCCTTGGCTCCAAGACGAGCGTAGCTGGCGGCCAAAAGCCGAGAGGCCTCCGTTGCATCCTTCATGCGCTTCAGCGTGGCGATGGCCTGTTCATACTTCTGAAGTTGATGGTATGCCCCACCCTGAACCCAGAGATACCAGTCCGGATGGGACGGGTTGAGGCGGATCGCCTTATCGACGAGCCCGATGCAGCGCGCCGGCTCACCGTCATAAATCAGTGCGTCTCCGTACTCTGCGATGATATCAGCATCATTCGGGTTCAGATCCAGAGCCTCCTCATAAGCCGAGAGGCTTTCGTCAAGCTCACGCCGGTAAAGGTGCGCGAACCCGAGTTCTGCGTGCCCCCGTGCATCGAGGCGATCCATCTCAACAGCGATCTTTGCCAACTCGAGGGCCATGCCGATCGAGCGGGAAGAATCTTTGGACCAGCGGTAGCGCCACTCGAGATTATAGGTCTTGGACAACGCCGCGTAGGCGCGGGCAAAGCCTGGATCCATGCGGATCGCAAGCCGGAAGCAGTCTCGCGCCCGTTTGTTGGTGGGCCGCTGGTGCTGCAGATAGAGTTCCAGACCCCGGAGGAGCAACTCATAGCTTTCGAGGGATCCCGGGTGGGAACGGCGGATGCGCTGCTTTTCAACCTGCTCAACTCTCGTCGCAAGGTGCGATGCGAGGTGGCCAGAAATGTCATCCATCACGATAAAAAGATCGGACGTGGGACGATCGAACTTTTCGGACCAAACTTGTGTCCCGCGCGTCGCATCCATCAGCCCCGCCGAGATTCGCATCCGATCGTCAAAAACCTGAATGCGGCCATGGACCACGTAGTTGGCTTTAAGCTTGAAGGCAAGCTCTTGCGCCGGTTGATGCTGCTTCGCGGCTTCGAAGGAAGAGTGCGGAGCAATCACCGTGAGTGTCCGAAACCGCGCCAGGTTTCCGGTGAGATCTTCAGTGAAACCCGCTCCAAAGTATTTCCAGCGTTCCACATCCGACTGAACATCGAACGGCAGGACGGCGATCGAGCCTTGGGTTTCGATAGCGGCCGACCCCGTGGTTCGTTCATGTCCTTGTGAATGTCTGCGTTGGGCCTTGCGTTCAATGCTGAACAATCGCACCTTTTCGCTGATGCCTCTGAGCTCGAACTCGCCAAGCGACGACGTTTCGAACTCAGGGGCATGCTGAAGTTCCTGAGCAGCGGCTGCCGTGGCATACAGGCTACCAGGTTTGGCGGCGGTCTGAACCCGCGCGGCAAGATTCAGGGCAATGCCGTAGTAGGAGCTGTTGATTTTGGTCACTTCACCGACATGCAGGCCAGCGCGAACGCGAACGGGGGGATGAATGTTCGCGACGTCCCGCAAGACGTCGCATGCCGCATGCACCGCGCTGCGAACATCGTTGAAGAAGTAGCCGACGCCGTCCCCCGCGGATGAGAATTCTTGCCCAGACCGCCGGCGCAGGTCGATCTGGATCCGCCGCATGACGTTCGCAAGCGAGCCCTCTTTCCCGGTCGCATCCGACGCCAGCAGCATCGTCGAGTCGGTAACGTCAATGAAGAGGATGACTCGGATGCGCCGGCTCATCGTGTCGCGACCCTCACCCAGTCCGGGCATGAATGGTAACTGCTCGACTGTGACAATACTACTTCTTCTTGACGAAACAACGGCGGATTCAACCCTCGTCCAGCATGGATGCCGCGAGCGGGCGCCCCCTGTTCTTGACCGGGTCAGGCGCGTTTGTCTTTAGACTGGCAAAGATCTTTGCCGCTCTATGCTACTACAGAGTTAATTGAGGAATCTACATTTCCATGTAACGCTCAGTGCATCGATGGTCGCGCGGGAGAACTGGCACTATGACCATGGTCATGCGGACTTGTGCGTGCGTTGCGTTCTTGTTGCTGCATCCACTCCTGGGAGCGCCAGCCTTCTCGCAAGGCCAGCCGGAGCCCACTCCGCTGCCGCTTCTGAACGCTGGCGAGCCGATTGAAGACTTACCGTCGACAATGTTTCCGCCGACCTCCGCGTTTGTCGGAAAGCTCGAAGTAACGATTAACAATATCCCCCGCCGCTGCACGGCGACATTCATCGATTCCAACGTGCTGTTGACCGCCGCTCACTGCGTTCAAGAAAATGGCACCACAACCCGTTACCCGATCGTCAAATTCACCCAAGAGGGCGGCGGTGTTTTCAATGTCAACAGCAAGTGTGTCTACGTCCCGTCGGAGTGGGCCCAGGTCACTGACAAGTATTTCCGCATCCGCCACGACTATGCGTTCCTGAAGACCGCGACAGCGGTCACCGGCAATCCAAAGGACATCTTCATCGGAAACGCCTATCGCACGTGGGTGACACTCCTGGGCTATCCAGCGGGGGGTGTTCTCACGGCACTTTCGGCAGAAACGCAAGAAGACGTCCTCCACCCCGATCCACTTGTCTCGGTGAGAACGCCGCAGTTGGCTTTCGCTGAAGGAACGAGTGGTGGACCGTGGGTCCGGGACTCTGGCGGCCAAATTCTCTCAGTCAATTCGACCTTTGCGATCGGCGTTTATGACAAAACCTACATGAGGATCTACGGTCCGACGTTCGATCAAAGCGCGGTGGTGCTGCGCAACAACGCGAAGAACTGCACACTTTAGAAACGTCATGCCGAGGGGCACGCAACAAGGGAGGGTGCCGTCGTGGAGAACCAGGAGCCGAAACCTGAACAAGGGGATGCCCTGCCCCAGCGCCCTCAAGCGACACGCCGCGATTTGTTGGCTCTCGCCGGCACATTTGTCGCCACGGTCGGCTCAGCCGCTGTCCCTGCCCATGCAGCGCCTGGTAAAACCGAAGGTTACTTTTTGGTCTACGATCCAAGAGGAGGCGGGTCTGATCCGGACACGGGGACAAGGATCTTCTTCATCTCCTCTGAATGGCTGCAGTACTTCGAGGTCACTGATGTTTATCGCCAGATGAATATGGATCCCGCCGCAGTGGCCAACAAAATCCGGCAGAGCGCTTCTCCCAAGGTCAGAACCATGAAAGCGCTTTACGGCGATGTTGCCGATATCGAAGGACCAGTCGGAGGAACCACTCTGATCACGCCTCGCCCGCCAACTGGTTCGGAAACCTACTTGGCGATGATGATTTCTCTCAATGCCGTGCCGCAGACATGATATCCCAAGAGCTCTATGCCCTTCACGTCGAATTTTGATGTTTTCCGAAAGGATTGGACGGGCGGTGCGCGGGCCCGGTCGCCAAAGGTATCGCACGCTCGCACGAAGACGAGCGAGGACACGTACGCCGCTGTTCGACCGTTGATGCAAGCCGCCGGCATGACCCGGGTCGCCGATGTAACAGGTCTGGACCGGCTCGGTATTCCTGTCGTTATGGTCGCCCGTCCGAACTCCCGTGGGCTTTCCGTTGCCCAGGGGAAAGGGGCCGACCTCCTATCAGCAAAGGTTTCCGGCGTGATGGAGGCACTGGAGTCCTTCCACGCCGAGCGGCTCGACATACCCGTTCGCCTGCTCTCCTGGAATGAACTCGCCGGCACTGGCCGAGCCGTTGACCCGTCGAGGCTGCCACAGCGAAACACAAGCCGCTTCAACCCGGATACGCGCATCGCCTGGGGCGGAGCCTGTGATCTCGTCAGCGATGCCGACCGGTTGATCCCGCTGGATCTCATTCATACCGACTTTGCATCCCCGCCGATGCCTGGCGGGAGTTGCTTTCCCGTTAGCTCGAATGGGCTGGCATCGGGTAACACCTATGCGGAAGCCGTGTGCCAAGGGCTCTGCGAGCTCATCGAGAGGGATGCTTTCGCGCTCTTCAGGGCTGCGCACGCGCCCTGCCCCAGCCGAGTGGATCTCACCACGTCAGAGAACCCTGATATCCAGGACGTCCTCGCTCGCATCGAGCACGCTGGGGCTCATCTGTCGGTTTACGACCTAACCTCTGATATTGGCGTCCCGGTGTTTTTCGCAACGATCACAGGAGGAAGCGATTCCCCTGTGACCGCCATGGCGGCCGGCGGGCTTGGGTGCCATCCCGATCGGACGTGGGGCTGCTTGCGCGCTGTTTATGAAGCCGCACAGTCGCGGCTGACGCGCTTGGCCGGGGCCCGCGATGACCTCACGCCTGCGAATTTCCGCCATCCGCTGCGGCGCGAAGAGGCCACCCGCGCGACGGGTGTCGCCCTGGTGCCGCTCGAGGCGGGTGCGGGGTTCTCATCTGAGACCGTTGAGGATGATCTCTGCTGGCTCATCGAGAGGCTCGAGCATCGTGGCCTTCACGAGGTTCTCGTCACAGACCTCGGGCGACCGGACTTCTGCCTTCCCGTCGTTCGTGTCGTCGTGCCGGGGCTGGAGCCCCCTCCGTCGGCCGACATCGCGCACGGAGAACGGGCCCGGCGCGTCTCATGAGCTTCGATTGCGCTGTCATCTTTGCCGGACCCAGCCTGAGTGGCGCGAGCCGTGAGTTCGGGCCGCCCATTGAAATGCGCCCGCCCGCGAGGCGCGGCGACATCTATCGCGTGGCTCTTGAAGAGCCCCGTGCAATCCTGCTGATCGACGGCGTATTCGAGGACACCCCGGCCGTCTTCCACAAGGAGATCCTTTGGGCGCTGACACAGGGGATTCATGTTTTCGGCGCTGCGAGCCTCGGGGCGCTTCGTGCCGCAGAACTCGATGCATTCGGGATGATCGGCCATGGCACGATTTATGAAGATTATCGGCACGGAAGACTTGAGCGGGATGATGCGGTGGCTGTGCTGCACGGCCCCGCTGAACTCGGGTGGCCCTCGCTCACGACCGCTCTGGTCGACATGCAGGCCACTGTGCGAGAGGCCGAGCGCCAGGGAGTGATCGGACCCAGCGACCGGTTGCGCCTCGAGGCTTTGGCAGACGGGCTCTACTGGCGCGAGCGCACGTTCGACCGCCTCATTGACGAGAGTACACGGCTGGGATTCGGCTCAGGCTGCGTCACGAGACTGCAGAGTTGGCTCCGCGACAATGCTGTTTCCCAAAAGAGAGCCGACGCGCTCGGGCTCATCGCGATGGTCGAGGCGACCTGGGATAGGCTGGACGAGCCCTTCACCCCATCGTTTCGGTTTGAGGCCACCCATGCCTGGATGGAACTCACCGCAGAGGTGGATTGGGAGCGCCAGGGGATCTCACAGGCCGCATATGCCATTCTCGAGCACAACCTTCGCTCCACGGGCGAATTCCAGGCCTTGGAGGCGCAGGCCTTGGCAATGTGCCTGGCCGAGCGCGCGTTTCAGGCGGCAGGCGCGCCGGTTCAGGCATCTCATCTCGATCAGGCGGCCCGAGAGTTCCGGGCGACGCGATCTCTGACAACCGGTCAGGATGTGGCTGATTGGCTCAAGGCAAATGCTCTTGGGCACTCCGATTACCTCGATTTGGTCAAGCACACTCGCTACATTCAGCACCTACGCGCGAGCTATCGCCTGAGCCTTGCCACCAACATCGTGCGGCTTCTGCGGAGCCAGGGAGCGCTCCCGCCGCTTGATCATGTACTAGGGGTGACCCGGGGCTCGGACCGATAAGGGATACTCCGTTATAGGCCGCGTTCGCCTTGGTCGGCACAGGAGCGAAACACACGGCGACTGATGCCCACTGGGCCTCCTGCCGCGGCCATCCAGGCGATGCCGTAAAAAGCCTCCGGCCGCGTTCCAGCGACCTCTCTGGGGCAACCGTTTCGGGCATTATGATCTGACGAGGTCAGTGCGGCGAAGAGGCAAGTGGTGCAGGTGCCGGCAGGAGTTCCGCTGGGACTTGCTGATGCGGCGACCCTGCCGTTTCGGCTGCTGGATTCGCAGCAGACAGTTCAGAAGAGGTATGAGCCCTCTACCCTGGAACAACAGCCAAGGTTGAGCTTTCATTTTGGGGCTGTCTCTGGAGAAAGATCCATGAAACCTCTGCTCGCGCTGTTTGTCGCCACCGCTGTGGCGCTCTCGACATCTGGCACGGCCCTGGCGAACGAAGCAGGCTGGGTTCACCGCTTTCGACAGAACGTCCGCCTTGGGTCGCAGGTGATCGCAGGCGCGAGCGCGGCCGGCGCCCAGCACCTCACGCAGCGTTTCGTCGCCGGTTCACAGGTGCTCTGGGTGGCAACAGCGACCGGCGCGGCGCACGTGCGCGACTATGGCGCCATCGGAGCCGAGGCGGTGTGGAGCGTCATGCCCTCCCGCGACCAAGTGCGGGATGCCGTCATCGCAGCCGGGGTCGTGGCGGTCACAACCGGCGGAGCCACCTACCTCTGCACCGTGGTCGGAGGCGCGACCCTCGGGCCGCTTGGAGCCGCGGCGGGTGGGCTCATCTGCGCCACGGTTGGGCAGGCCGGTGGGCGAGCGGCGGTGCAGTATACCTACGATCGGTTCGATGTCCCTCTGAACCCGACTGCCTTGACCGTCGGCTCATTCATCGGAGGAGCGGCGGGCATGATGGCCGGGTCCGTCGCCGCGGCAGATACGCTGCGGCAACTCACGATCAGCCGTTATGCCAGCTTCAGCGAGTACGCCAAGGACGCACGCCGTCTCAGCGAATTGACCGCGCGCCCGTATGCGCCCGAATTCTACCGCCAACGGGGTTTCCACCTCGATCACCTCGTGCCGCTGAAGTGCGGCTGGCAGTGGGGTTGGGCGGCCGCCGAGATGGCCGCTGTGCGCAACCTTCAGTTCCTGCCGGCGGGCGTCAATCTCACCCTCGGCGCGAAGGGTTGCTGAGCAGGCTGCGGGCGATGTCGGCACGGGCGTCGGTGCCGCGGGGCCGTCCCATGCGCGAGGATGGATGTTCATGGTGTGATGAACCTCGTTGTGGAGGACCTCAGCACACCAAACGGCCGACAAAGGGTGGTGCGCCTTGAAGACCTCGCCCGTCATCACAGACGGTTGTCAGGGAGGAAGAGAGGCTGCGCCTGCTGTCGCTCAGCTTGTCGGCTGTCCAGGAGTGCAACTCCTTCCTCAATCACACAGCAGAGAGCGCCTTGTTCGACCACTCTCAGGAAGAGCGCTCAATGACGGCTCTCCGCAAAAAGGGCTATCGGAGATCAGGAACTGGGTTCCGCAGCCAGAATCCCTGGAATCAGCGGGCCCAAGCTTGCCATGGCTGCCGGCCTCGCCACCCTCCAGACCCGGATACCGTCGCCGCACCATCGGCGGCCACGCGGGTTATCTTTGCGTACCCTTTGGCTCGTTCAGGTAATGTAAATATCCTTGTACGTCAGGCCCAGAAACTTGCCGACCGTGGCGAAGTGAACCCCCGCCTTCGATCCAATGCCGTCTGCATCGTAGTACAACTTGCCTGTGTCCTTCTCGTAGATGATGCGGTCGTCGCGGTCGTGCGCCTTACCGGTGAGGTTGGCGTAGAAGGCCCCGGACTTGAGGGTGCCGTTGGCTCCGATCTTCGTGTACACGGCATTGTCGAGGCGAATGGTATCGTCGATCACGCGGAAGTCCTTGATAGCATCCTTGTTCGTGCTGCTGGGCTTGGTGTTGAACACAAAGGCGTCCTTGCCCGAGCCGCCCGTCAGCACGTCATTGCCAGCGCCACCGTAGAGCACGTCATTACCAGTGCCGCCGTCCAGGATGTCGTTGCCTGCGTCGCCTGCCAGCTTGTCGTTGCCAGAGCCTCCGATCAGGCTGTCGTAGCCGAGCCCGCCCGACAGGGTGTCGTTGCCCACGCCGCCCATGAGTTGGTCGGCTGCCACAGAGCCGGCGCTTGTCTCGCTCGCCACATCGGCCAAGGAGATCGTGAAGCGTTTGTCGAAAGTGGCTCCACTGTGGTCCGTCACGCGTACCGTCAGTTGATGGCTGGCAGCCTGCTCGTAGTCGAGCAGCGTGCCATTGGCCACCACAAGCTGATAGCCGGAAAGCGAATTTCCCTGAAGGGCAAAGCGTCCCCCGACGTTGTCGAGCAGCACATAAGTGTGCGTCTCATTCACATCTGGGTCGCTTGCCGAAAGGCTCCCAACAACTGATCCGGACTGACTGTTCTCGGCGACAGTGCTGCTTGCGAGAGCGATACCTGTGGGGGATCGGTTGGGATCAATGATCCTGAAGAAATTGTCGACTGTGTATGAGTATGGGGAGTTCCCATCTGGCCCTCCGTCCTCTCTCCAGGAAACAACGATGCGGCCGTTTGCCAGCACCGTTGCGGATACAGCAGAATGGTACGCTTCTACGATAATGAACTCCCCGGTCGAGGCCGTCCCATCCGGATTGAAGATTTGTCCTTTGAGGGTTGACCCGGCCCCAACATAAACCCCGTCTGGGCCAGCTTCAGACCAGAACACCGCGGTCCTGCCATCACTCAAGGCAACCGTCTCGCCAATGCGCTCGAATCCTGGCGTAGGGCTGATTGGCGTTCCAGGACTAGCTGTGAAAGTGGTTGCTCCGGGGGCGGTCGGTGTCCGCACCGTGAAGCTCGGTTCGGATGGGTCGGGGGCAATTTCCGGGTTTGCCACAACAGAAAACCCACCATTCGGCAATGCGGCAACCGCAAAATCGAGGTAAACTCCGCCGTTTACGGGTGGGTCGTAGATTTGCTCGTACAGGACGAAGGCGTCACCGGTAGGTATCCCGCTTGACCCTAGCACCCGCCCCATGAGTGTGTCCTTGACCGTGAGTGGGTTTCCGTATGGGTCCATCTCATCGGACGGTGTTTTCACTGTCCAGACGGCCAGAAAACGATTGTCAGCCAGCACCTGGATGTCGGCCCTCATCAGATGGGCAGTGTCCGTGACGGTCTGGCTGAGAGACCGAAATGTGTTGTAGGGGCTCAGCACATCGACGAGCAGTTTGGTTCCACCTGCGCCGTCATCGATGATGCGACTGATGGCGAGCGTACCGTCTGCGGCCACAACGATATCAGGCGTGGTATCCGGAAACGGCTGAGATGGGAATGGCTCCGGGTTGTAAGTGAGGAGGGTCTTCAGAGTGCCATCTGGGCTGCGCTGCACCACGCTGTAGGTGATTGTCGAGGAGTCCGGGTAACTCCCAAAAATCTGACGTTGAACGTAGACAATCGAGCCGTCAGGTCGAGCGACTGCTTCCTCCATGCCGAGTTCTTGTGACACCCCTCCCAGATTGATTTGGGGCTGGATTGGTGTCCCGGCTGCATCAAAGCTCTTCAGGACCACACCATTCGAGTTCCAGAGGACAGAAAAGCCGCCAGTCGGAAGCGCCACCAGGTCCGGATAGAGATCGAGTCCGCCAGCATCATCGATCCGGGTCACACTCCCGAGCACGACCGAAGCAGGATAAGTTGTCACGTCAGCCCCCAATATTCTTTTGTAAGTTGACGAGCATCAAAAAGCAGTCAGCAGGACCATTCAAGCAGAATCTGGACAAGGAGGTCAGGCTGATGGAGACGGCAGGAGGCGATGCGTGTTGCCCGCCGTGTCAGCTATCCCTGCTGGGGCAACCCGGTGCCGGAACTCACGCCTGCTTCGCTTCCATTGGCCGACGCAATAAGAAAAGCCCCGGAGCAATCCAGGGCTTTCTGGTCAGATGATGTAGAAGTCCTTGTAGGTCAGGCCCAGGTTCTTGCTGATGGTCGCAAAGGCCACCCGCGCCGCCGATCCGGTGCCGTCCGGATCATAGTAGAGCACACCCGAGTCCTTGTCGTAGAGGATCCGGTCATCCCGATCATGCGCCTTGCCTGTCGTGTTGGTCCAGAACGCAGAGGACTTGAGGGCTCCGTTGGCTCCGACTTTAGTGAAGACGGCGTTGTCGAGACGAATGGTGTCATCGACAACCTTGAAGTCCTTGATCACGTCCTTGTTCGTGCTGGCATTGGGCTTGTGCTTGAACACGAAGGAGTCCTTGCCCGTCCCGCCATACAGCACGTCATTGCCGGCGCCGCCGCTCAAAATATCGCTGCCGCTGCCACCCGTCAGGGTGTCGTTGCCGAGCCCGCCAGACAGGTTGTCGCTGCCACCCCCGCCGACGATCTGGTCGGCCCCCGCAGAGCCGACGCTCGTCTCGCCTCCCACGTCACCCACCGTGATCGCGAACGTTCGGTCAACGAACGCGCCGCTCGGGTCAGCGACCCGCACCGTCACCTGATGACTGGCACCCTGCTCGTAGTCGAGCAGGGTGCCGTTCGCCACCACAAGCTGGTAGCCGGTAAGCGGGCTGCCCTGAAGGGCAAAGCGCCCCCCGGCGTTGTCGAGCAGGGCATAGGTTAGGGTGTCCCCATCGGGATCCGACGCTGAGAGGCTGCCGAGCACCGTTCCGTTCAGGCTGTTTTCGAGGACAGTGGCGTTCGACAGCGACAGGCCCAGCGGCGCATCGTTCGTCCCGATCACCGTCCACGACACCGAGGCCGGCGTGGCGACGGTGCCGTCGGAGACCGCATAGTTGACCGTCACGCTTGTGGTCGCGCCAGCCGCCAGGGCCTGATAGGCCCCATGCGTCGGGTCCAGCACGAAGGCCCTCGCCCCTGCATCGTAGCTCACGCCCGCTGGCAGGGTTGAGGGAAGGTTTACGATCGACAGCGTCGTGCCCGCGTCCACGTCCGAAGCCCTCGCCAGAGCATTGAGGAGTGAGGGACCTGCGCCTTCGGTAGCCGTACCGCTCACCGCACCGGCCACAACCGGAGCGTCGTTGATGGCCATGATGGCGACGTTGACCACCTGCTCGACGGTGCCGCCCCTGCCGTCCGAGATCGCAATGGTGAATGTGTCCGAGCCGGTGACATTGGCGTGCGGGACGTAGGTGAATGTGCCCCCGACTTGGTCGAAGATGACCGCCCCGCGAGCAGGGTCAGACCCCGCCTTCACCTGGTATGACAGCGCGCCGCCATCCACGTCCTGGGCCCCGATCGCCAGCGGGCCCGTGCCGACATCTTCAGTGATGGTGATGCTTCTGGACGAGGACACAGTCGGTTCGGCATTGAGGGCCGCGAGGCTGATGACTCCATTCCCGAACTGGAAGAACTCAATGCCCTGGAGGAGATCCTGCCCGTCTCCGCCGGCCCGCTTGTCTGCGATGGTGATTGTGCCGTCGGAGGCCTTGGAGACGAGGTAATCCGATCTGAGGCCACTGAACACGACCGTATCCGCAGCCCCATCCCCGCCGTTCAAGGTGTCGTTGCCTCCTCCACCACGCAGGACATCGTTGCCGGCTCCACCATCCAGGCTATCATTCCCGAACCCACCTTGGAGGTCGTCGCTGCCATCATCACCGAGAAGGTGGTTTGCACCGGCATCCCCAATCAGCGTGTCATCAAACCTCGTCCCGCGGGCATTCTCGATCGAGTTCAGCGTGTCCGTGTCGCCAAACCCGTCGGTGGCCGTGCCGGCGGCAAGGTTCACCAACACGCCCAGGGAGCCGCCCTTGTCGGCATCCCGGTGGTACTCGACCCGATCCGCTCCGGCTCCGCCATAGATGGCGTCGTTGCCGGCCAGGCCGCGGAAGCGGTTGTCGGCATCATCCCCGATCAGGGTGTCGGCGAACCTGGTGGCGTCGATCACCTCGATGCCGCTGAGGGTGTCCGTGTCACCGAACCCATCGACGGCGGTGCCGGCAGCCAGATTGACGGTGACGCCGTTGGTGCCGCCCAACGTGGCATCATGGTCGTAGCGCACCTTGTCATTCCCTGTGCCGCCGATGATCGTGTCCTTGCCGGCGAGGCCCATGAAGGCTTCGGAGTTGCCGTTGCCCTCAGCCCCGCCGAAGAACGTATCGGCCGAGGCGGTGCCGCGCACCTCCTCGATGTCGACCAGGGTATCCGTGTGGCCAAAGCTGTCGGTTGCCGTGCCGGTGGCGAGGTTGACGATCACACCCCGCGATCCCGCCTCCTGTGAGTAGTCGGCCGTGTCGGTATCATCGGGATCGGAGTTGCCCGCGCCCGTGCCGTCGAGCGTATCGCTGCCCGCCCCGCCGCTGAAGAAGTCTTCGCCGCCGCCGCCGACCAAGGTGTCGTTGCCAGCCATTCCAGTGAGCGCGTTGTTCAGGCCATCGCCGGTCAATGTGTCGTTCAGATCGGAGCCACGCACATTCTGGATGTTGATCAGCGTATCGCGCCCGCCCCAGTTGTCCGTGGCCGTGTGCAGCGCAAGATTGACGCTGACGCCGCGGGTTGGCGGCGAGCCCCACTCCGGGTCGGAATAGGAGGCCGTGTTGATCCCGCCACCGCCATCCAGGACGTCGTTGCCCGAGCCGCCAATCAGGTTGTCGTTTCCGGCTCCGCCGCGAACCGTGTCGTTGCCACCACGGGCAAACACGTATCCCTGTGTGTCGGAGAGGGTAATGTCATCATCGAAGAAGGTGCCGTGGGCCGCCTCGATCGCGAGCAACGTATCCACTTCGCTGCCATCCCGTGCGGTTGCCGTTCCGGCCTTGAGGTCGATGGTAAAGCCCGAGTTGCGGTCCTCGTAAAAAACAACGTCCCGACCGTCCCGGCCGTCGATGGTGTCGTTGCCGTCACCGCCGGTGAACCAGTTCTCGCCGGCGGTGCCCCTGAGAGCGTCGGCGAAGGACGAACCGGTCACGCCCTCGATGCTGATCAGCGTATCGGTGCCGCCCCAGCCGTCGCTCGCCGTTCCGGCCTGGAGATCGACAGTCACCCCTGACGCACTATCGTCGTAGGTGGCACTATCGACGTACGGTCCGTTGGCTCCGCCATCGAGAGTGTCGTTGCCGGCCCCGCCATGGAAGTTGTCGTCGCCGTCGCCACCGAGCAGGGAATCCGCCCCATTGCCGCCATCGAGAAAGTCGCTACCGGCTCCCCCGTTCAGGGTATCGCGGCCATCGCCACCCTGGAGATTGTCATTGCCGGCACCGCCACTAATGCTGTCATTGCCAGCTTCGCCCTGAAGGTCGTTTTCCTGAGCGTCACCGATCAAGGTATCGTTCAGGGTCGAACCCTGCACATCCTGGATGTTGATCAGCGTATCGCGCCCACCCCAGTTGTCCGTTGCGGTGTGGGCGGCGAGGTCGACCGTAACCCCCTGTGTTCCCTCGTCGTAGAAGTACGTCACACGATCCTGGCCGCCGCCACCGTCGATCGAGTCGTTGCCGGCCCCGCCGCTGACGAAATCACTTCCGCTGCCGCCCATGATCGTGTCGTTGCCGGCCTGGCCGAACCCGACGTATCCGCCCCCATCCGCCAGGATGATGTTGTCATCAAAGTCGGAGCCATGGATGGCCTCGATCCCGGACAGGGTATCCATCTCGCCGCCATTGTGGGCGGTTGCCGTTCCAGCCTTCAGGTCGATGGTGAAGCCTGTGCTTGCAGACCCGTAGAAGACGCGATCGTGCCCGTCGCGGCCATCGATCGTGTCGTTTCCGGCCTCACCTGCGAACCAGTTGTCGCCGTCGTCACCCTTGAGGATATCGGCATATTGTGAGCCGCCCACGCCTTCGATGCTGATCAGCGTATCGGTGCCACCCCAGCCATCGTTTGCCGTTCCGGCCTGCAGATCAACAATCACCCCTGACGCACTGTCATCGTAGAGGGCGTTGTCCACGTATGACTCGTTCGCTCCGCCGTCGAGGGTGTCGTTGCCGGCACCACCACGGAGATCATCATCCCCCTCGCCGCCAAGCAAGGTGTCGGATCCTGTTCCCCCATCAAGGATGTCATCGCCTGTTCCGCCATCGAGGCTGTCGCTGCCGGCGTTCCCTTGGAGGCTGTTGTCTTGGTCGTCACCGGTCAGGGCGTCGTCGAACCCTGTGCCCTGAATGTCGTGAATGTTGTACAGCGTGTCGTGCCCACCCCAATTGTCGGCGGCAGTGTGCATGGCGAGATTGACGACGACGCCTTGTGGTCCGCCATCATAAAAGTAGGACACCGTGTTCCGGCCGCCGCCGCCATCGAGGGTATCGTCCCCGGATCCACCTTCGATAAAATCACTGCCGCTGCCCCCCATGATCGTGTCATTGCCGGACCCGCCGGACCCGCCGTATCCGCCCCCATCCGCCAGGGTGATCCTGTCAGCAAATTCGGTCCCATAGGCGGCTTCGATCCCAGACAGACGATCAGTCTCACTGCCATCGAGCGCTGTCGCCGTTCCGTTTTTCAGGTCGATGTTGAAGCCTGTCGTGGCATACCCATAGAACACCCGGTCATACCCGTCTCGCCCGTCGATGGCGTCGTTGCCCGCCCCTCCCGTAAACCAGTTCTCGGCGGCATCTCCCTTGAGGATGTCTGCAGCGTGCGAGCCGATCACTCTCTCGACATTGGTGAGCGTATCGGTGGTGCCCCAGCCGTCGCTTGCCGTTCCGGCCTCGAGGTCGACATGTACCGCGTCTGGACTGTCATCATACGAGACCTCATCCCCGAAGCGTCCATGGGCGCCGCCATCGATGGTATCATTGCCTGCTCCGCCGAGGAGGCTGTCGTCGCCGTCGCCACCGAGCAGGCCGTCGGAGCCCATACCGCCATCTAGCAAGTCGCTGCCGGCTCCGCCGCTCAAGTTGTCGGTTCCCGCCCCGCCGTCGAGAAAATCGTCTCCCTCTGCGCCGGTGATCGTGTCATTGCCGTCCCGACCTTCCATGTAGTTGGAAGCGCCGTTGCCGGTCAGTGTGTCGCTAAAGTTGCTGCCGAGAAGGCCTTCAATGTCGAAATAGGTGTCGCCTGTGGCTTCTCCGGTGTTGGAAGCCGCGTTGGCCAGACTGGCAGCCACACCTGCGGCCGCACCACCGTAATCCGCGTTGTCGGACCCAGCACCACCGTCCAGAAGGTCGGCCCCTGCCCCGCCCTGGAGGTTGTCGTCACCACCCCCTCCGCTGATGGTATCGTTCCCGGCTTCGCCCTTCAGATCATTGAACTGGTCATTGCCGATGAGAACGTCGTTCAGGTTCGAGCCACGCACGCTCTGAATGTTGGAGAGCGCATCCAGCCCGCCCCACTGGTCGGTCGCGGTGTGCCCCGCAAGGTTGACGCTGACGCCCTGGGTTGGTGTGGGGGAGCCCCACTCTTCCTCGAAATAGGAAACCGTGTTGAACCCGCCGGCGCCATCAATGGTGTCGTTGCCTGTCCCGCCGTTGAGGTAATCGTGGCCCGCACCTCCATAGATCTCATCAGCACCAGCATGGCCAAACACATGCCCGTCCACATCCGAGAGGAGAATTTTATCACCCCCTTGCGAAGCGTTGACCGCTTCGATGCTGATCAGGGCATCCGTTTGAGTGCCATCCCGAGCGACGGCCGTTCCGGCCTTGAGGTCGATGATGAAACCGGCGGTTGACTCACCATAGAAAACGACATCCTGCCCGTCGCGGCCATCAATGGTGTCGTTGCCCCCGCCGCCCGTGAACCAGTCCCATCCGCTGCCACCCTTGAGGGTGTCTGCATAGTCTGACCCCGTCACGCCCTCGATGTTGGTCAACGTATCGGTGCCGCCCGCCCCGTCAGTGGCGAACCCAAGCTGAAGATCAACATACACTGCGGATGAACTGCCGTCGTAGGTGACCCAATCCCTGTTGGTTCCGGTCGATCCCCCATCGAGAGTATCGCTGCCGGTGCCGCCGCGCAGATTGTCGTCGCCGTCACCGCCAAGCAAGGAGTCGGTGCCAGCGCCACCATCGAGAAAGTCGTTGCCTGTTCCGCCGACCAGCGTGTCATTGCCATCGTGGCCGCTGATGACATCGTCGCCGCTTGATCCCAGCAACGAGTCATTGCCGATGGTTCCTGGAATATCAGTCATGGAGCCCCTAGCGCACTGTTATACCGGCTCTTACTGGGCCGGATTGGATTGATAGCGAGAGGATTGTGAGCCTAATCGATGAAGAAAGCCACAATCTTGCCGCCAAAAGTCCACAGTGTTTCAGCTCAGGGCTGGCACTTGCTCAGAATGAACGGGGCGCGGTTGCCGTTTCCAGAGCCACGCCTCCAAAGCGCCTCTCCTGCTCCGGCCCGAGAGTTTCATCACGCCACCATTGCGCATGAGGGCGGCCTAAAAGGGGGCGCTCGCCTGCCCGGGCCGCCCCCTTTTCGCCCACGCTCGGCTGGCGTCCGGCATGGCCGCATGTATGCGGCCATGCCGGATGCCGGGAACTGGCGGTGGCCCGCAGACCGAGAGCCGGCTCTGGTCCCATCGACCGGTCTCCTGTGCCGACTGCGACTGCCTGATCATCATGGGCCCGCCCCTCGAACTGACCTTGGGTGAGCCGAGCGGACGACACAGCTGGGGATGATCCCCGTCCGCTCGCGCCACCCCCACCGTTGATGGTCGGATGCTCGACGGCGCCAGTGGCCAGCGTCGACCCTCGCCGCAGGTCAAGGCCACAGGATCAATCACGCGCCAGTCTCGAGGATACAATCCATCGCATGGCCGAGGGCCTCTTGCTGACGATCCCGCAGCTCCAGGCGCTCCTGCGCCCGGCTTCTGACACGCACCCGAAAGCCGAATTCGGCCTCAAATCGCCTGCTGCTCACGAGGTAACGCCTGTCACCGCGCCGAACCAAACGGAGATAATCCGGCCGCAGAGACAGAACGTTGGCAAGAATGAAAGTGGCTTCATCAATCGTGATGTTGTGCTCTCCCTCCAACATCTGATCGTAGAACTGCGCGAGAAACCACACGTGGCGCTCACTCGCCCGCATGGTTTCTCCCGCGGGCGCAATCGCATCGATCAGGAGGCTAATGACCTCGCCCTTGTTGAGTGCGTTTTCGGAGTGCCTGCCCTCGCTTGCAAGTCCCTCAAGAATCCCGTTGCTGATGCTCACGGCACCGCGCGTAAGCACGACCTGAGGCTCTGACATCTGAAGTTGCTCTGCCAGAAAGGCCAGCAGAGGCTTGTGTTCTGTGATGAGACGCATTTCGTACCTCGTTATTGGTGACCGGGAAGAACAGACAGATCACGCTGCGCCCTTAATGGCGACGGCGGTCGCAGTGCACTATGTAAGGCGGCCCGACGGTCTCGGATTCCGCAGAGTTCTATTCAGCATTTCAGCCGAGTGATCCTTGCCAGCCGTACAAGGCCGCGGCGGATTGTGCTCAACGGGCCTGCCAGGATGCTTCGATATCGGGAAAGCACGTTTCGAAGAGATTGGCGAGGTCCGCAGCCTCCCCAATGCCCCGGTTCCGAACCCGTGACGCAACTTTCTCAAGAAACGATGCGATCTCCTCGTGGCTCAGTTCACAGCCTTCGTAGATATCGAGAGCCCTCCACAGAATGAGCGACGCTGCACGGGTGGGTTCCATCGGCTCCGGGTCCCGAATACGTGTTTGGAACCATGCGACGGTGGCGAGCCATACCGCCTCGTCGACATCCCACATAAACTGGCCCTCACGCTCTTCGGCGCTGTGCCGAACATCAGTGCGATGCTCCGCTTTGATGCGCTTCAAGCTCTTTCTACGGTATGCCACTGGGTTCACCTTTCTTGCTACATGAGCCTTTCCAAAGCCTGCGTCGGGATGAATACCGAACAGATCACGCGTCAGACTCCATACGTTCGGGAGCGTGATGAAGGGACGGCGAGCCTGCTGTGATTTCGTTGTTCAATTGAGAAGAAGGTCGAAGATCGCTTTGACCTCATCGTCGTCTGGATAGCCGCGTGATCGAACGTGCTCGGCGACGACGTTGAGGATGTCGGCCATGCTCCGGCGATTGAGCAGTTGTGCGTCCAGGATGTTCATGGCGCGCCACAACAGGACGCTCGCTCCTTCCGTCAGATCGATTGCGTCTTCGTCCACGCTCTGCTTTTCCCGAACTGTGACCGGCCCAGACGGGTCGAACATCAGCCACAGACTTGACGCTCGGAATAGAGCTTCATCGATCTCCCATTTCAGCTGCTCCTTGCGCTCTTCTTTTACGAGACCCTAGTCATGTTTGATTTCGTGCGATACGCTTGGCGGTTTCGAGACGAATTGTCATTGGTATCTCTGGCAAAGATTGCGGGAATGCTGCTTGAATTTCAGAATTAGACCAAGGTCCAGGCTCGTCTGATATGTGCAAGAGGAGCGTGTTTCGTGCTTCGAGCTATCAGCCGCAGGGTTGGCGTGGGTTATTCGCACAATCGCAGAACGGCTTACTCACTTCCGATTCGTCCTGTGACGGCGAATAACAGGGTAAGCAAACTCGATATGCCTGGAAAGCCGAGCCTTGCGTCATTTCAACACTGCGATTCTA
Organism: Microvirga yunnanensis; assembly: GCF_025460875.1. Classification (NCBI taxonomy): domain Bacteria; kingdom Pseudomonadati; phylum Pseudomonadota; class Alphaproteobacteria; order Hyphomicrobiales; family Methylobacteriaceae; genus Microvirga; species Microvirga yunnanensis. The sequence continues at coordinate 2,524 of NZ_JAMXFI010000143.1, read as the reverse complement.
AGACCTTTCCTCGGTGGGTATGAAGCTCAATCGCACAGCAAGGCCGTGCTCCCGCGCAAGCCGCCCGGTTCCCACGAGCCATTTACCATCCTGATCGCTGACCTGCTTGAAATACCGTTTGCTAGCCCGGCTCTTAAGCGGACTTAACCCTAAACGGAGACAGTGGATGGCAAGCCGATTGGCACTTCCGAGATCAACCTCGTCAGTATGACAGAGGTGCTCGTACACTTCAGCAGCAAATGTGATGATCAATTCGCTGCACTCGCACGGACTTGTGTCGCGAGCGAGTTCCCAAAACAACGCTGCCAACCCATTGGGCTGGGATGGTCCCTCAAAGCCGAGCCCGATGTCGATCAGGTTCTGCATATCCAGTCCAGACGGCATCTTGTGGATCAGTAGGTCCGCAAACTCGACAATAGGCTTAGGATAGCATCGCTTTCTGCCGCGCTGCATATACGCGACGAGCCATGTGAATAATTCACCTTCTGTTCGGATTTCTCTGGTAAACATCGACACCTCGGACCAGCCTGGCCGAAAGGGGCTAGCTAACTCTCACTGACCGGCCTGGAGCACAGTCACTGGCGTGACAGCGGCGCGGTACGACCAAAGGTGCATAAGTTCGCGGGCGAATTTTCGTGAACAGTCGTCGCCGAATGACTCAAACCTGTCGAGCATCGTGGACCACCTGTAGGAGGGCTTCCGAAGCGAAATCCCTGGGCTACTTGCCCGAGGTTAACGCAGTAGTTGCCACCCTTTCTGATGCCATCGAGGTGAAGCTCAAGCCATGCGACCAGTTCGTCTTTCTCATAGCCAAGCGCTAGGACACCAACGGCGAACTCCAAGGCAATGTAGCCGAGATCATCTGTGTCTAAGCCATCTTCACCAGCGTGTGCAGCGGCCGCAATCATGCTTCGCCAAAGCCAACGAACTGCTCGTCGTTGCCTTCGTTCTTCCCAGCGAGCCTGCTCAGCAACATTCATAGGAGTAGATTTCATTTTCTTAATCACGCGATGCCGTTTGTTACCCATTGAAGCAAACCTCATTGTTTAATACTTGTATTGTATGAAAAAATGTTCACCCGCAAAACAGGTTTATTTTGCGCAAACTTCCAGGTTGTTTACTGGTTTTGGATTGCTTTTGATCGTTCAGTGGCGCCTGATGCTGCCACTGAGTACATGCTTGGCTTCTGCAACCGAGGCAGCCTATAGCAGGGATGATGAGCTACTGGCGCCTACGAGCTCGCCGGGCAACCTTGCGCTGTTTGGGATCAGATTTCAGAGGCGGGTGTGTGGCAGGTCGGATCTTCGGAGGCTGTCGCCCCTGAACTAGGTCTACAATCAGTTGGAGGTCGGCATAGGAGACGCGGAAGACCTGGATCTTCTCCTCCGTCCGCCCCGGACCAAGAAACAAGCCGTTGCGGTCCAGGAAGTCCGGTGTTGCAACATATACCAAGCGTCCACACCGTGCTCGATCTTGGCGAGCATAGCCAACTCGCTCGAGTTCCAGGATTTTGGCAATGGTAAAAGGCTGCCCCTTGCGTCCGACGAGTTCTGGATACCTTTGGCAAAGTCGTGGAAGATCGCAGTCATTGTGGATGAGCAGCAGGCTGCTGCAGCGAATGTTGGGCATCTGATGTCCTCATGGGTTGGGGTGAGATCGGCTATCGAAGAGATCGCCTGAGGCGGCAGCGCGATTTTTGGTACGCACGCAGGGGGCGCAGGGCGGCGCACCGGATGCGGTTAAGCAGCGAAATCCCTGCTCCACCCGCGAAGGCCAAGCGGTCAAGATAGCGATCAACCAGAGCACTCCGGGCTGCTACCAGACCACCAAAGCGTAATCGCTGCTTGAGCTGACGCCATTTGCCAGTTGGACCAACCGTGATCTCACCGGTCTCTTGGTCAGTGAACTCGCCGCGCATAGGGTAGACGCGGTATTCCTTAGATGGTGATTTGAGCATGTAGAGGAGTTTGCCGGGCAGCCGGTTGACGGTCAGCGAGCGGCGGTCCGTTGGGCGAACCCCAGGCAGCAAGCTCTGTTCGCGGGCATCAACAGCGGCGAGGGCACGGTTCAAGCGGTGGGCGCTGACACCCCAGACGATAGCATGAACGTGAAAGCAGAGAGCACCGCGAACACCGGGAGCCAGGCCGATGTTGCCGTAGTAAGCGACTTCGACCATGCCGAGATAGTTGAAGCCGTGAAGGGCTTGCCGGGCATGGGATTGCACTTGCTGAACATCAAAGGCTGCACCGCCGTCCACCGCGCAGGAAAACCGCCGACAAGCAATAGTGACGAAGTGCAGAGGCCCAGTGTAGTCGCCAAAGAAAGCTTCAGCACCCTTCAGGCAAGCCCAGGCGAACATCTCCCGAGCACGGCGGTTGTTGGCGCGAAGATATTTAATCGTCCGTGAAGAATTGTCTGGTGGCGTGACTCACGCCCGTCGAGGCGATGGACCGGATCCAACCAGCACCAGGACAAAGGCACACAAAAGTGCTGCCAGCCACCGCAGCAGGAGTGAGAAGTTGTA
>NZ_JAMXFI010000142.1:0-21080 GCF_025460875.1 Microvirga yunnanensis | reverse complement strand
ATCGATGGCAAGGGCGGAAAAGATTACCTGTGGGGCAAGGGCGGCAGCGACATCCTCACGGGTGGCGCAAGCAAGGACGCCTTCATGTTCGACACGAAACTGGGCTCGGACAACGTCGATACCATCACCGACTTCAAGCCACCGGATGATCGCATCTGTCTCAACGACTCGGTTTTCACCAAGCTCGGATCGACGGGAACCCTGGCGGCCAGCAAGTTCGTGATCGGCAAGAAAGCCTTGGATTCCACCGACCGCGTTATCTACAACAGCAAGACGGGCGATCTGTCATACGATGCCGACGGCTCCGGCAGCGGCGCGGCGATCAAGTTCGCCAAACTCGACGCTCACCTGAAGATGACGGCCGCTGACTTCGTCGTCATCTAACTGTTGCTAGGCTCCCTGGTAGCCCCGGCCGTCCGGGGCTACCATCCCGCTGGCCAAGCAGGTGCACTTCATTTCAATCGCTCGTCTCGCGAAGTCGTCAGAAAATCCGAACCACAAACTCACACCACAAACTCTCTATGTCCCTGAGTGCCGTAATGGGCCCGCTAAAGCATCGGACCCATTCGGGAGCCGAATCCAATGAATGAAACGGCCTCGCTCACCCACCGATTGCTTGCGCGAAGCAATCAGAACGGCGTGTCTTCTATAACTATGTCATCGAGAATGAATGGCGCACCCGACACGATTCGAACGTGTGACCTTTGCCTTCGGAGGGCAGTCGTCCACTCATTTCCTTGATTTACCCGAATTGACCGGAATGCACCAAGCCGTTAAATTATAAGGACTTCCGGGGGGCCGCCAGAATGACGGCGCTTACCTGATCTGACCCAAGACTACCGCTTTCTGCTTACCCGGTGCTTACCCGATGCCGAAACTGACCAAGCGGGTGATAGACGCGATCCGTCCGCTGGAAGCCGGAGGAGACATATTTGCCTGGGACAACGAACTGCCGGGGTTCGGGCTTAGGGTGAAGCCGAGCGGCGCTAAGTCTTTCCTTGTCCAGTACCGCAACAGGAACGCCCGCAGCCGCCGCGTCACCATCGGGCGCTATGGCGTGCTGACCCCTGACGAGGCCCGCAACGAGGCGCGGGCTATTCTGGCCAGGGTGGCGAAGGGTGAGGACCCGGCCGAAACCAGGGCGGCGGATCGCACGGCAGCGACTGTGGCGGACCTCTGTCGGGAATATCTGGAGAAGGCAGAGAAGGGCCTGATCATCACGCGTCGGGGCGGGGCCAAAAAGGCCTCCACTCTTTACACCGACAAGGGACGTGTCGAACGCCATATTATCCCCCTGCTTGGGCACCGCACGATCAAGGATCTGACTACGGCGGACCTGCGGGCCTTTCTGCGCGATGTGATTGCCGGTAAGACCGCCGCCGACGTGAAGACCAAGGCTCGCGGACGTGCGATAGTCAAAGGCGGAAAGGGCACCGCGACCCGCACCATGGTCCTTCTGAGTGCCATCCTCACCTATGCGGTGGAAGAGGGCCGCCGAGGCGATAACCCGGCACGCGGCATCGTGCTACCCTCCTACAATAAGCGCAAGATCCATCTTGATACGAGCCAGTACGCCGCTCTCGGCCGGGCGCTCGCTGCTGCTGAGGCGAGAGGGGAGCCGTGGCAGGCCATGGAGGCCATGCGCCTGCTGGCCCTGACAGGTTGCCGGGCTGGCGAAATCGCCGGGCTCAAGCAGACTGAGTGTGACCTGCGCGGATCCTGCCTGAGGCTTGGCGACACGAAGACCGGGGCCAGCATGCGCCCGCTCGGAACGCCCGCGCTGGAGGCCCTTCGCGCCGTCCTCGACCGCAGCAACGGCACCTATGTGTTTCCGGCCCTGCGGGAATCGACGATACCGGACGGCGAGGGCAGCCCGAAGCCGTATCGCGGGCTGCCGAAGGCATGGGATCGGATACGGAACGCCACGACGCCAGACGGAAGAGAACTCGCCGAGCCGTCGATTGCGACCCTGACGCCGCATGGGCTCCGCCATGCCTTCGCGTCCGTAGCCGACGACCTCGGCTTCACCGAGGCAACCATCGGCGCGATGCTCGGGCACTCAAGTGGCGGCACGACACGTGGCTATATCCACAAGCTCGATCCCGCTCTTATCGCGGCAGCGGACCGCGTCTCTCGGCACATTGCGATGGCGATGGAAGGCGGATTGCCGCGCGCAGAAATCGTTGGGTTGCATGGAGCTACGGCGTAATGCAGGGCCTTATATCTCCACGTGAAAAATCATCTTCTCGTCTTCTTGCTGAAGCGCGCTTGGCTCAGGCGATAAAGCAAGCTGATGTTGAGCATATTCTGGACGCTGTAGGGCGCGAGTTCGTTCGCAAACGGATCAACCGCCGCCGACTACGGCGTGACATCAATGAAGCCGCTGTCGACGCGAGTGTCTATGCGTGGCTGGATAGCAGTCGGCAACGGCGCGAGTTCGCAGACCACTTTGAAGAAATAGAGCGAACAGCAAGGCACCTGAGAAAGCTCCTATCGGGTAGCAACGCAGGTAAATTGGCGCGGCTGAATTTTCGTTTTAGTTTCCCGACGAGGGAAGGAAACCTGCGCAGAAAGCGGGTAGACCGAGCAGCCTCGATGGAGGGCTTGGTTATCGGACTTGCTCGGCTAGCCCGTGTCGCACGACAGGAGCGGAATAGGATACCTATCGATGCGCCAATGCCCCGAGAAAGAAATGCTCGGGAGTGGCTCATTGTTGAGTATTTGCCGAGGATATTCGAGCGATACTTTGGACGAGAAGCTAAGATAGGTCGCGCCCACAATTACATTGAAGGCACCACAGGTAAAGCAAACAGTCCCTACATACGTTTTGCGTCAGCCGTACTCAATGACATCGGCATCGTAACTACCCGAGGTAAACCGTATAGTCCTGAGACGATCAGTCGAGAGTTCCAGCGCGTCCGATCGGGGGCGCGCCCAAGGCGAAAATCCGTTTCCATGGCAAACGCAAGAACCCGTTGTGAGGGCGAGCTACCCCCTTCATGCGGCACTGCCGAGGAACACTGATCGGACATTGGGCAAATTAGGCACTGATTTCGCAAGTTGCCCAATGTTTTCAAATAGCCTCAGCTTCTGAGAACTTCCTCAGGTCAACCCGAGCGCACTGCTCTTAGATGACGTGAGGTTTCAATGTCCATCGAACACAGTTCCTCGAAGCAGAAGCGTCGCTTCCGGCGCGATGCGGCGAGCGACTACCTGAAGGAGGCGTGGGGCTTGTCCTATGGCACCCGCACCCTCGCCAAACTGGCCTGCGTCGGCGGAGGGCCTCCCATGGAATACGCTGGCCGCTTCCCGCTCTATCCGCAAGACGGCTTGGACGAATGGGCGGCGGCCAAGATCGGCCCGCGTGTCAACAGCACGTCTGAGCGCCAGCAGTTCGCGGCCTGATCATCATCATCAAATCTTTGCAAGCCGACCGCAAAAGGAACCCCGCACGAACGGGTGTCCGGCGGGGCTTGAAGGATAGATTGCAATGTCTTCCTACACCATGACCGGCGGCACGCGCAAGCCAGCCGCCAACTCGGACCGCCCGTCGCTCGATTACGCTGCGCGGCGGATCGCCCACCGCTGTCGCATCAGCACCGCCCAAGCATCGGTCATTGTCGAGCTGCTCGGCCCCGCGCCGGAGGTGCGCCATGACTGAAGAATTCCGCATCTCCTTGATCCCGGAGGCTCCTGATGACCTCGGGGACTGGATCACCCTCGGCGATGCCGTCGCGGCGGTCGTCGAGAAATGCGCTCGCCGCACGGGCGAGCGGTGGCAGGAAGGCCACGACCGCCACAACGAGGCTGGCGCTCTCCACACTTCGAACAGCTGGAGCTTGTCATGAGCAGCCTCGATCTTCGCTCGACTGCCCGAGCTCTCGGCGGCGATGTTGTCGGGCAGCAAATCCTCTTCGCGCCGCCCGGTCACTCGCGGCAGGATCGCTCGGCCTCCCTCCGCTTCGATCCTAAGGCTCCCGGCGGGTTCCTCATCCACTCCTTCGCGGGTGACGATCCCCTGTCCATCCGCGACTACGTGAAAGAGCGGCTGGGACTGGCATCCGGCAGGGAGGCGCAACTGGCGCCCTCCCCCGCCGCTCCTGTCACAAGTCCAGACGAAGCCGAGCGCACGGCCCAAGCACTTGTCATCTGGGACGAGGCCCGTCATCCACGCGGAACACCGGTCGAAACGTATCTCAACCGGCGCGGGCTCGTCCTGCCTGATGAGGCGGCCTGCAGTGCGATCCGGTTTCATCCGGCCTGCCCATTCGCTGGGGAGCGGACGCCCGCCATGGTCTGCCTTGTGCGGGATGTGGTGACGAACAAGCCCATGGCGATCCACCGCACGGCCCTCACCCGAGACGGCCACAAGGCGAATACCAACGGCAAGGACCGGCTGGCACTCGGGCCGATCGCGGGCGGAGCCATCAAGCTCACGCCCGACGAGGCTGTGACGCTCTGCTTAGGTATCGGTGAAGGCATCGAGAGCGCCCTGAGTCTGCGCAACCTGCTTGAGTTCGGAAGCTCCCCTGTCTGGTCGCTGATCTCAGCCGGTGGCGTCGAGACGTTCCCTGTGCTGTCAGTGATTGAGAGCCTCTGGCTCGCGGTAGACCACGACGAGACCGGCATCCGGGCAGCACGATCAACGGCGCGGCGCTGGCAAGCCTCCGGCGCCGAAGCCTACCTGATCACCCCGACCGCATCCCGTGCGGATCTGAACGACCTCTTCTTCGCGGAGCAGCGCCGTGCTTAATCCCAATCTCTACACGGTTGAACACTTCCCACCGCTCGACGAGCCATTTCCTATCAAGCCGGATTGCAACGGTAAGAGTGGAAGGCCGAAGCTAAGGATCAGATCGGCCCGCGAGTTGCGCCGGAGAGAATTCTCGCCGATCCGCTACGTGGTACCTGACTATATTGCTGAAGGCTGCACGCTGCTGGCTGGGCGGCCCAAGCTTGGCAAGAGCTGGCTCGTGCTTGAGATGGGCCTCGCTGTCGCCATGGGCGAGGTCTGTCTGGGCCGGATTAAGTGCGAGCATGGCGACGTTCTCTATCTCGCTCTCGAAGACAATGAGCGCAGATTGCGGAAGCGCATCGACAAGGTTCTCGGACCTCTCAACGAGTGGCCTGAGGGTTTTCAATATGCGACCGAGTGGCCGCGCGCCAACGAGGGTGGCCTTGATGCAATCCGGGATTGGATCACGAGCGCACAGAACCCGCGCCTGATCATCGTGGACGTGCTTGCCATGTTCAAACCCGCCCGAGGTGACCGTGAGAACATGTACGAGGCCGATTACCACGCGATCAAAGGCTTGCAGGCCCTCGCGTCCGAGTTCGGTGTTGCGATCATCGTAGTGCACCATACCCGCAAGGGCGGCAGTGATACCGATCCCTTCGAGAAGGTCAGCGGTACGCTCGGGCTCTCCGGGGCGGCCGACACGACCATCGTGCTCGACCGCGACAGCAATGGCGCGACCCTCTACGGGCGGGGCCGCGACATCGAGGAGATTGAAAGCGCTGTCGAATTCAACAAGGGGGACTGCCGCTGGTTCGTCATGGGGGATGTGTCCGAGGTTCGACGTTCTGACGAACGCACCACGATACTCGATATCCTCTCCGAAGCGGCTCAACCGCTGTCGCCGCGTGAGGTCACGGACCTATCCGGCCTCTCGTACGACAACGTCCGGCAGTTGCTCACCCGGATGAGTGCGGCCGGGGAAATCACGAAGGTTGGACGGGCACAGTACCGTCACAACGACGCCCCTGTCACAACTGTCACAAGCGTCACAAAGTCTGACGACAGCCGAGACACTCCTGGAGGAGAATGATTGATGACCATTGTGACAATTGTGACAGCCCATTCACTGTGACAGGGGCGTAGCGTGATCAGGCCCGGAACATATGCAGGCCGCGATAACATGACGGTCGCCCACTACAGAGATTAATCGGTAAGCCCACCTTGTCAGAACGCTCGGCCCCGTCCGCTGACAGGCTTTCAGCACCCACTGGCGGGATCGTTGCCGGCAGCAGGAAACCGCGCCTGGAGAGGCTTCCTGAGGCTTGCGTTTAAACGCTACCATTAGCAGCCCGTTTGGCGCGCTTTGGTCGACGGTCATGTGCCCGACCACCCGCAAGGCTAATACGCTCATGTGCAGAAGGGCCTTGGCAGAGCCGAGGCTGATGAGGGAAGAGCGGAGCTGGGTTTTTGGAAGTCTACAGAAATCCAAGCCCATAAAGTAACAACATAGCCGATATCGCACCGCCCAGGGCAAGCAGGAGCCACGGCAAATACCCGCTGAAGTCATTCATCGTGAGCTCCTTCCTGACCGGGGAGCTTGTCAGTTGATAACGAGCTAGAGTCGTAATGGATGACGAGCGTCCCTCCATCGAGTTCCATCTTGCCCTGCGGCGGATCACCCAGGGAAGGTGATCCGCCGCTTCTACTCGCTGATGATCGAGCACGACCTGTTCGGAACGATCCGGCTGGTGCGCAATTGGGGCCGGATCGGCATGATTGGCCAAGAGCTGGTCGAGATCCATGAGGATGAGATCGCAGCGGGGCAGGCGCTGGAGGCGATTGCCCGGGTCAAGCAGCGGCAGGGCTATCAGGACCTGTGAGCAGCCGAGCGACCTCTCCAGCTAAAAGTTCACCGCGGCGCTCCAGCTCTTCAGCTATCAGAATGACGCTCCTCGCATGGCGCATGACAAGCTCCCGTGCCCTCGCACGTCCGCGCTCGCGCAGGTCCTCTTGCGCCTCGTCATCATCGGGGTAGGTCCGACGCATGACGATATACGTTTGGACTTCATCCATCTCGAACTCGGCAGGATAGAGTTGGGGAACGTCACACATATCGGTTGACCACCAACTGGCCATCAGCACGGCGATCTGATCCTCAGGGGGAAGGTGATCGGCCGTCTGGCGATCAATCGCTCCAGCCGAATTCCCTGTCTCTGGCAGCAAGCGCACCCATCCAACCTCCAAACCGAGAGCCCAGGCAACGACGGCATGGCCAGCTTCATGGAAGGCAGCACGGCGGCGGTCACGAAGATCAGGAGAGAGATCGATATTGGTCATGCCCCTGGCTTACAGCTTCGCGCATATAGCTGCCAGGCCTGGAGGCCGTCGCCCGGGCGAAGCGTCGGGCCTATCGGAGAATTTGTGAGGCTCTCAGTTCTGGCAGGGCCACGCGGCGCGCAATGCGTCGGTGACGAGGACAAACAATGGAAGGTGAAGCCTAGCAGGGTTAGCCTGCATGTAGTTGACGACAATCCGTAATGCTTGAATGGAGCTTGCACCCTCTGGAGAACAGAAACGACGACTTGGCGATAGGTTCTCGCCGAAATAATAAATACTAGTTACAATACCATTGCATTGCCCCTGCCTGAATATTTGCGTTGATGCGTTATCCTGCAATGCATCTGCGCATGGTTTATACATAGAATTGCCCGTAAATTGACTGTCTTGGGCGTGCGCACTTGTAGAGAAACAGAGCAGCAGTGCCGCGATAGCGAAACCAACTTTCATTACAGCCCCCGAAAACAGGCTCGAACATAGCAGCTTCCCCGAGAGAGTACACGGTGCTCTCAATTTCGCATAATCATCAGTATGGAACGCGAGTTGGAGTGTTCGTGTAGTCTTCGCGGCATCTTATGGAACGCCGCCACATCTATTCAGTAAAATCCGCTCAGGCGAGCGCGTCGGCGGAGTCGTGAATACTCAATAAGACTTGCCGATCTAGAGACAACCGAGAGGCGCTGGCCTCCTGACGATCAGCGCCTGCTCTTGCTTTGGCCGCTGCTGCGTTTCTTAGAGAAGCGAATTGGCCCGACTGGAGTGTTCTTGATCTTGTTCATTCTACGCTCGAAGTTCCTCTCGATCTGGCGTGTCCTGATCCGATCGCGTCTGCTCTCCTCGCTTTCCCTGAAGAAGAGGCCGATTACACCTATCACCGCGAATAACGCCATCATCGAGAAAAAGGTTGTCATGATTCCTCAACCCGTCCTTGCCTAATTCTCAGCCTCATCACTCTCGATAGAGGACCATAGCTGGCATTAGACGTTCAGGACCGGGGCAAGAGCTGTACCCCGAGCGGATCATTTTCGCGCTAGGCAGGGCAGTGGCGCAGAGGACTGCAAATCCTTGTCCCCGAACAGCAAAGAGGAGATGAAATCGAACGGGAAAACCCGCGCAGCCAAATGTGATGCTATTGCTGACTGTTTTCCGACGCTGCAAAGATCGGTTTTGTAGCTACTCAGGGGGGGTAACATCGATGTTTTTCGTTCGGATGGGGCAGCTTACGGCTTATCTAGCATTCGCCTACGGCGTCCTTAGAACTGCAACGGGCATCATTCTCGCCGTCTACGATAGGCAGGAGTTGGCGGGAAGATACTTTGCTGCCGAGAACACCGGCGCAGTAATAGACAAAGGCCTTCAGTACCTTTTGTTCGGCATCGTCATGGGCATTCTTTGCCATATAGCCGTCTCGGTTTCCCGAGAATCCCGGCATGAAACCGTGAAACCTGAAACCGTGAAACCGGGCGGAGGCCGTCTCCAGGAGATCAGCGCCTAGCGTCTATCAGTCCCCCTCGTTCGCACGTTCAGCCCAAGACCTCCTCGACGATCTTCGGTTTCCGGTCCAGCAGCGTGAGAAGGGCCCGCGCGAATGCTTGGCGAGGGAGAGGCCGAGAAGAACAGGTCCCCGGCCTCTCCCCGCCTGGATGAGGAGCAGCGGGGGGCGTGCTCCAAATCCAAGTCAAGAGGGATTGCCGCACCTCCAGGGACGAGAACGATAGCTGGCTTTGTGTGATCCTACCTCAGGAGCCCTCCCCTACGTCGGCGGAAGGAAATCGGAGCAGGGTTCAGTAACTGTACTGTCTGGCCTCCTATCCGTTCCGCTGTTCCTACCCGAGGTGGTGCGGCTTTTCAGGCTACGTGAGTGAAACATCTCGCCCAGAGCTTGCCTGGTGGGCGGTCGCGAACGTGGCAGTAACTGGGCACGGGTGGGTTAACTCTTCCGGTAGCCTGACGCTAAGGCAGCTATCTCCGTAAGCTCATTGGCACGATGGTTGCGGGCGAAAGTCGTTCGCAATAATCGGGATAGGGAGGCCAATATGAGAGGGACGATTATCGCGCTCGCCGCCGTCCTGCTGTTCGGCGTGGAGCCAACGCAGGCGGCTGAGGGGGAACTCTATCGCTGCTCTGCGCGGGACGTCGTCACGATGACGGACGACGGAGTAGTCGATCGATTCAAAAATGATTTCTGGAAGAACTGGTGGACCGACATCCTCGTCGACACAGCAACAGGCATGCTCCGCTGGAAAGATGGGACAGCGCAGCAATGGGTTGTGCTCCAGCAAGGTTCAAATGCAGACGACTTTGTCATGACGCCTGTTAAAAATTTTCGCTCCGCCTCGACGCATGTCCTCCGGGTACGGGCGTGGGCCGAAAAATCAGCCGTAACTTTTCTGATCTATGATCTCTCTACTCTCGTAACAGGTCGTTGCGAGTCAGTTCGATAAAGCACGTACGCAGACGACTGCTGATCCCTGCGCCCTAATCGGCAAAGGGAGTGAACTGTAAGTCAGGTAGCTACGAGCACAAATCACGAGTGCAGCGGACCCCCTAGGCGCGATGACAGGTCCGCCGCTACTGGAAGATGACCCACATGACGATTGCGAGAGGAGCCACTGTGCCGAGTACGAAGGAAAGTGCGTTCTGCGACATGACCATCATCCTTGATGATCAGTTATCGCACGTTTCAGCGTAACCTTACTGTGAGAGTATGCACACTCTTGTTTGCGCGCTTGCTCTTAAATCAGACCGCATTAGCTCGCCTGTGAGATCGGGGGCGGCAATGGTCTCGTGGGAGTAGGTCATTCGAAGGATACAGCGGGGAGAGGCGAAGAGAGGGTTGAGCGTTCTATGTAGGCGTGCTCCGTTAGATCTCACCTAACGATTGGGGAGCGCAATGGACGAGACTGAATCCCTCTTCGGCGCGGATGCCATGGAGTTTTCTAAGGCCCTCACTGGAGAGGATGATCTAGCTGCGATCATCAGAAGCCATCTATATATAGAACACGAATTGAATGTTTTCTTGGAAGGACGGATACCGGAGCAGGTATTCGAAACTATCCATATTGAATATTTCGATAAAATAAAGCTGGCTGTCTCCCTAGGTTTTCCATCGAAATATAAAGCTGCATTGAAGGCAGTTGGAACTATTCGGAATAAGTTTGCGCATAATCTGAGAACTCAGCTCACATCTACGATGCTCGATGAGCTTTACCAGGTGTTCGATCCTGTCACCAAAGAGGGAATCCAGTGGGGCTTCAAACGCATCAACCCTCACTTTCCTGGTAGGAGCAAGCCAAAGTCGCACAAGGAAATGCCGCTGCGAGATCGCCTTTCTCTTTATGTCGTCCACATATGGGCCGGCCTGAAGGCGGCGAATGCTGAAGATCGCCTTTCAACAAACGAAAGTAAGGTACCTTGATTTTCCTCTGCAAGAGGAGAAGGGAACTTAGATCTGGCGGGGGACGCCACGCCGCAGATCGAGCGCCTTTACAGTCTCTTTCCGTATAGCCGTCAGGGTAGCTTCGATCGCACCCCAGCCACCCGGCAATATCTCCTCGACGGCTTGGATTGCCGCTGCCTGGGAGGCTGCCCGAACCAGATAATACGAAATGGCCGGCTGGCCGAACCACAGTTCACATTCCATTCGGACTTTGTTACAATGACGCTCCGATTGAGCGCTGTCGCACGTGAGGTGACCTCATGTACAGCGACCACGAGCAATGGGCCCGGATCCGCTACCGGGTCTTGGTCGAAGGAGCCACCCAGAGGCAGGTCGCCCGCGAGACCGGGATCAGTCCGAATATGGTCCGGAAGATGCTGCGGGCGAGGCAGCCGGTGCCCTACGGCCCGCGGGAGCAGGTCTTTCCCAAGTTGGGGCCATACTTGCAGACAATCCAGCAGATGCTGTCGGACGAGGAGCAGCCAAGCTTTTCTTATCGCGAGATCTACAGGTCCATTCGGGACCAGGGCTATACCGGAACGTACGACGCTGTCGGCAACTACATACGGTCGCTCAAGCCGACGGATCGCATGCTGTGGGAAGCCGCATACGACGAGGTCAAAACCTTGGACCGCAAGTCAGCGGTCACCCTTCTGATGCATGTGGCCAGGCAGTGCCGGGCGAACGAACGGCAGAGACTTACATCCTCCCGAGCGCGCAAGACTCACAAGGAAGTCGCCAGGCAGGCTGCCTTCACGTGGCTGCGTCAGCTTCTACAGCAAAGGATGCCGTTCACCCATCTGCGGGGAGAACTCGGCGAGGTGCCCGACCTCGACCGGTTGCTGGACAGGCTTCATCACGGCGGCCACCACGTGCGCAATCGGTCGCTTGTGGTCCTCGGCAGCCTACGCGGCTGGCCCTCGACTGCCATCTGCGCCTTTCTCGGCATCGAGAAGAAAACCTATCGCAGCTATTGCCAGCTCTATGAACGGGGCGGAGCCTCAGCCCTGTTCGCACCGCATCCTCCAACACGCGACAAGGTCAACAGCGAGCCCCTGAAGAGCCTGATCTTCACTATCCTGCATGGGCCGCCGCTCAACTACGGTATCAACCGGACGGCCTGGACTATGGGCACGTTGCAGCAGGTTCTTGCCGAGAAGGGGAACTCTGCGTGCCGGGATACGATCCGCAAGATCACGAAGCAGGCAGGCTGGCGCTGGCTCAGAGCGCGCAGGGTGCTCACATCGACGGACCCGAATTACTCAGAGAAGGTGCGGACCCTGCGCTCGACCCTCGCCTCGCTTCAAGCTGACGAAGCCTTCTTCTCGATTGATGAGTATGGGCCGTTCATTGTGAGGCTGCATGGCGGCAAAGCCCTGACACCTCCCGGGATGATCCGCATCGTTCCGGCGCGGCAGAGGGCCCGCGGCACGCTGATCCTCACGGCTGCCCTGGAACTGTCGACGAACCAGGTCACTCATGTCTACAGCGAGAAGAAGAACACGGTCGAGATGATCCGGCTGATCGAGGCTCTCGCCTCGAAATATGCAGCCTATCATAGGCTCTACCTGTCTTGGGACGCGGCTTCATGGCACTCCTCGAACCGGCTCAAGGACTGGCTGACCAACCACAATGCTGCCGCTCAGGTCGGTAGAGGTCCGCAGATCGAAGTGGTGCCGCTGCCCTCCTGTGCTCCTTTCCTGAATGTCATCGAAGCGGTCTTCAGTGGCATGGCACGCGCCGTGATCCACAACAGCAACTACCGATCTGCGGAGGAGGCTCAGGCGGCAATCGACCGGTACTTGGCTGAACGAAATGCTCATTTTCAGGGCAATCCGGAGCGTGCGGGGGAGTGGGTGTGGGGGCTCGAGCGACAGCCCGCTGTGTTCTCGGAAGCCAACAACTGCAAAGATCCCGCCTATCGTCGATGATGCAAGTCGGGGTATCATGCTTGGTATAGCTGCCGGAGGTGTTCCTGTGACTCATGAGCGTGAACGGCTTATCCGGCGAGCGGTCGAACGGGCCATCGGGTCACTTACGGATGGCCAAAGGACGGTTGGCACTGGAGGATTGTTCGAGCTTGCCTATCCAATCGTGGCGTCAGACGTTCCAAGCGCTTCCTCGGAGGAGATCAAGGCTGCGTTCGCCTCGGTATGGGGCATCCATTCTACGGATAGGGCTCTGTACGAACAGGTGCTTGCCGTCTGCGACAGGCACTCACCCCGTAAGGACGAAACTATCGAGCAAGTTCTCCAACGGGCTTCAAGAGGTCGTGACGTGGAAGCAACGTACCTCCTTGCCTTGGTGAGGAGCACTCGCTGACCGCAAATTTTGGACAGTTCGGCGGTCGATGTTTGAGCCTGGCACCCGCCGGGTGAGGGTCAAATGTCCGCTCAGATGTAGTAGTCGGCATTTGATCTGACATTCGGCGTCGGAGAGTGATCGGGTTGAGCCTGTCCGGCAGGATCAGGCTGCAATCATCTTCTCCTTTGCCAGCGGCATGCCATCCACGAAGGTTTGCATCGGAGTCTTGCCAAAACACCACCGCCCCTGGTGCGGCCGCTCCTCATTATAACTACGAACCCAAGCATCAAGATCAGTCTGGAGTTCGCCGATCGAGCCATAGATCTTCGGCATTATCAACCAAAGACAGCTTTTCCTTTGCAGCGAAGCTTTTGCGTGAGATTCTGATCCCGTAATCGACAGGAGGTCGGAATGGATCTTTCTGTACGCGAGGTGCTGTCGAGGATCACCACCGTTCCCGACATGATTAGTGCCTTCCACAACGAGAGCCATTGCCGGCGATTGCTTGAGGCGATGGTGTGGCCGAACGGGCGAGTTTGCCCGGCCTGCGGCTATCGCCACTCCATCGCATTGATGGGCCGAGAGAACGGGAAGCGAGCCCGAGCTGGGCTTTACCAATGCTCGAACGGCACCTGCCGGTTTCAGTTCACTGTCACAACACGAACACCCCTGCATGCGACGAAGCTTCCACCTCGGGTCTGGCTCTCCGGCCTCTGGCTGATGCTACATTCGGACAACGGTATTTCTTCCATCCGATTGGAGGAAGCGCTTGGTGTCAGCGAGCCGACGGCTTGGCGAATGGATCATGCCCTACGCCTGATGGTCGGACGCGAGCAGGCTCTGGATGATGTTGTAGAGATCGACGGCCTGGACATCGGTGGCAAGCCGCGGCGGGAGAAGAACTATTCTCCACTAGGACGAGGACGCAAAGGTGAGCCGAAAACCTTGAAAACGCCGGCACTTGTGGCCGTGCAACGGCCGCCGGATGTGGGTGTCGGGACGCCGTCTAGGGAGGTTCGGGCGGCCGTGATTGAGGATCTCTCTGAGTCCGAAGCGGACCGGGTTCTCACCGAGACTGTCGATCCGAAGGCTCATCTGATGAGTGATGAATGGAAGGCCTTCGTCTCAATTGGCACCGCGTTTGCGGCTCATGACACCGTCCACCATAAGGCTCGTGAATATGCTCGCGGTCCGGTTCACATCAATTCAGCGGAGGGCTTCAATGACCGGGTGCGCTGTACCGTCTCGGGCGTATTCCACCACATCGGCCCGCACCACGCGGATCTCTACTTCAACGAGATCGGCTTTCGCTGGTCGCAGCGGGTAGTCAGGGGCCAGGCGCCGCGACGCACACGCAACGGACGGCCAGTGACCAAGACCTTGTGGGCGCGAATACCGCCTGCTCTGCAGCTCCCGGCAGTCTTCCGCTTCGCCGTTGGACGCGAGATGCGCCGAACGAAGGCCGGCGGGATCGACCTTCTCTCGAAGGTAGCTGGCTTTGGTTGATAAAGCCGGCGCTCAATCAGGAACGGATCTTGCGCTGGCCCGATGTCGCTGGGCAACCTCAGCGGACCGGTGACCAGACCAGACATTGACGAGTTCCTGAATGGCCTTCCAGATCAGGAAATGGCGTATCTGGTGGTCGAGGCCACACGGGTTGTGAAGCGCCGGCTCGCCCGAGGGCAGGGGAGGGGGCTTCGGACCAAGGGGTCCGGCATGGGAAAGGCGCCTCTCGATGAGGCCATCCGTCGGGTCGCCGGTGAGTCGACAGAATTCGAGGATCCTGGCGAGACGTGGTGAGCCATGCTCGGGGGGAGTGTGGACGGGCTTCGTGAGGGAGAATACCATTCCGGAAGTGAGATCTGCCAGCGGGCAGAGCGGATCACAGGATGCGGCCATGGCCCACGGGAGCATCACGGACGAGGAGCTTGCCGAACTCGTACAGCGCACGGAGGAAGCCACGTCGGCCTTCATGCGCGGAGACATGAACCGGTACCTCGCACTCACGCCCCATGCGCCAGGGTTCATGCTGATGAACCCCTTCGGCGGAGAGCCCACCCGGTATGAGAACCGAAGCGTGAGCCTGCTCAAGGCCGCTGACTACTTCAAAGCCGGCGAGGCACGGTTGGACGTGGTGCAAACCTACGCCTCGGGAGACCTTGTCGTTCTCGTCATGATCGAGCGACAGCACGGGGAGGTGGGTGGTCTGCCGGACCAGGAATGGCCGCTGCGGGTCACCCAAATCTACCGCCGGGATGGATCCGAATGGCAGCTGCTGTATCGACATGCCGACCCATTGGTTCATCGCATCAGCCTAGGCCAAGCGGCCAAGCTCGCCCGCGGGTGACCCCGCGGTGGATCCTCGTGTGGTAATCAGCCTTTGAGGGCAGCTAGCGCCATTTCAGCCACCTGGAGCTCGATCCCGGGGTCGAGGTTATCGCCGATCTGCCAGACGGCAGACAATCCGGCCCAGGCGAGGATCCAGAGAAGCAGGCGCCGGACCTCGAGGTTCGCCGCCTCGCTGACGATCGTGAGCCGCTGGGCGAAAATCTCGAGCCGGCGGGCGATGGTCAGATGGGGCAGGCCGAGGTCCGGGTCGCAGAAGAGAATGGTGTACTCGAAGGCCCGCTCTCCGATCACCCGCTTCGGGTCGATGGCGACCCAGCCCCGCTCCCCAAAATCCAAGATGTTCTCGTGGTGCAGGTCGGCATGGAGGGGCACGATCTCCCGCTGCGACGCCAGCACGTCGGCGGCCGCGTTGGCGGCGTGGACCAGAATGCCGCCCTGCGCCCGCGCCGCCGGGGCGAGGGCCTCGAACCAAGTGGTCAGCGGCACCAGACTGGGGGGAGGGCTTTCGCGGGGCGTGCAACTGGCGGGCGACGTCGCAGATGATCCGGGTGGCCGCCTCGTCCCGACCGTCCTTGGCGAGACGGACCAGAGATCGAGAGCCAGTCGCGCGCTCGAGCAGGACCGCGCCATCGTCGAAGGCCAGCACCCGGGCAGCGCCGGTCCCCACCCACCAGCGCATGAGCAGATGGCCGTGCCTTTCGTCGGCGTCACCGGTGACCTTCAGCATCGCCGGTTGCCCCTGCGACAGGACCGGCAGAAGCCGGCTGGTGCGGGTGACGATGAGGTCTCCGGTGGCGACCAGGCCCCATTGGCGCAGGTAAGGCTCGAGCATGGGTGGGTCATAACATGCCGCAAGGGGCGACCGCACCGTCCGGGCGCTTGGGAATGTGGCGGGAGGTTGCCCGCGTGGCCTCGTCTGAGACAGCGGCCAGGGTCCTTACGGCGTCCGGACCTTCACCTCGCTGACCCGGTTGGCGGCTTTGGCAAAGCTCCGGTCGAAGCCGACGAAGGCGGTACATCCCGCCGCCTTCACCAAGTGGCTCTTGCCTGCGGTGATTGCTCAGGATGATCGCTCGCCTGGTAGCGAGCGATCAGATTGGTATCAATCGCGAGCATGGCGCCGCTTGGCCTCGGCCACGATGCTGGCGTCCATGTCCTCGAGGATCCTGGGCGGGCCCTGAGAGGGCAGGGAGCCGAATACGTCCTCTGGCCAGGTCGCGGCAAACACAGGGGCTGCTTTCCAGGACACCTTCCGGCGTCTCCTCGACGACCAGCCGGGTTCCGGCCGCCCAGTGCCGGCGCGGCCGGATCGATTCGGGCAAGGTCACCAGACCTTTCGTGGACACAACCGTCATGCGGCGCTCGGCTTTTGTCGTCGGAGCCTGCCAGGGAAGGTTAGACACTGGTAAGCTAAACAGGCCGCGCTGACGCGAAGGGTCTACAATCCAAAGTCGTCCCGAAATCGATCAATCTGATGCATGCGTTCATGCAGGATTGTCACGATGCCGATGTCGCCATTGCTGAGCTTGCGCCAGTAAACGAAGTGCCGTTCATATCGGAAGAAATAACCGTCAATCCCAAACTCGGCCGGAATCGGGCGAGAGAGCACCGCGTGCGTGTCAATCTTGGCAAAGGCGGCGAACAGTCCGGTGATATACCGCTCAGCCTGTTCTGCCCCCCATTGGTCGCGTGTGTAGCGGTAGATTTCGTCGAGGCGATGAGAGGCCGCCTCCTGGACCCGGACCGAGGCCATGCCGCACTACGCTTTGTTGCGTGCGATGACGTCGGCAGCCGTGAGCGCTTGGTAGGAGGCTTCGGGAGCGGCAAAGGCCAGTGCTAGCTCCGCTTTCAGCCGCTCGAAAGCTTCGTGCTCGACCCGCTCCTTGTCGCGGCGGATCAAATCGCGGACGTACTCACTGACATTCTCGTAGGATCCGGTCTCGCTGACATTGGCCGCGACGAACTCGCTCAATGCTCCACTGAGTCGGACTGTCATTGTCGTGGTGCGGGACATTAAGGAGCCTCCCTGGACTGCGATGTCTTCAATATAATCAAAAATGAATACAGAACAAGGCCTGGAGGTGATCTGCCCCACCTTCTGGAGAGGCCGGACAGCGCAAGGTGGGATCCCGATGGAGCATTGAGATAGGATGGATCGGTAATCGGTCGCGCGAGACCGAAAGCGGAGGGGGAGGGCGCTTTGGCTGCCCCGGATCCTGGCGTGGCCAACGCCAACCAGCCGGTAGAGGCCGCCCTGAGGTTTCCTCCTCACGGCTATGGTCCCTTTGCCAAGGCATTGGACCCAGCCCGATCCCTGCTGCGGTTCAGGTGCGGCCCTGGGATCGACACCGATGACGGGTCTTGCTCGGGCACGGCCTTGGCCGCAGCGAAAAGCCGTCGCATGGCGCACATCCAGGCAGGAAGTAACCCAAACTGCGGTCAAAATTGCCCCAAAAGCCTCCGAGCCGCATTGGTATCGATAAGCGACAGTTATCGATACCAATCTCATCAATGAGGCGTCCCTAAAACAAGCCGTAGCTAACCGTCATTATCTTCTTCGTTGCTCATCAATTCCTTTAATATCAAGTAGTTAGTATCTTAAGGAGTAGAGCGCCAGGATAAGCGGAGCCGAACGGGAGTATGCTTCAGGCCGCTTGGATGGCGAGGTCGACGGCGGGATCTTCGGCCGATCCCCGTTCACCCCTAAACGGTCGCGAAACCGGCGATAAACGATAGCCCGAGCGTCTGGCAGTCCATGAGCGGGCCCAGCGGCACGGATGGCGCCATGCGGCTCAATCGCAGCGAAGGCAACAACGACAACGGGCGCACACCACGTGCTCGCCTCTCAAACCATCAGTCGGGCAAGCCGAGGGGGAGTACCACAGAGTAGTATAAGCTGGCACAAGCATCGTTGGACCGCTCCATGGCCTACGGGGCAGAATGCTCTACCTTCCTCTCGTCACCCCTGCGATCTCGGCGATGACAGCTTCCGCTCACATCTACCTAGACCTCGTACGCAGGGCACTGAACCTCGCCGGGGAGGAGCTTCGAAGTCACCGGGTGATCGGTGAGATCATGGTCCATGAGCGAAGCGTCATCCTGGTCTGCTACAGCTGGGCCGACGATCGCACCCGGATCGAGGCGGACATTGCCCTCGAGGGCAGGGGCGGGATCGTCCGGCAAGCGGTCGTGGGCGCGGGACGAAGTGTCGGGCTCCCTAACGACTGGGTCGAGGACATCCTGCCCGCCGCCTTTGGTCACGGACCATCGGCATCGGCCAGGTTCCCGACGGGACTGTACCCGTCCTGGGAGCGCCCTGGGCTTCGGGTTCTCGCCGCCCCGGCCAACCTGCTTGTCCCGATGACGTTCCTGGCCTCGCTTCGCCTGAGAGACGACATCGGCTACGACGCCCTTGAACCTGCCATCCGGATCGCGGCTCAGGCCGGCATCAAGCGTGCCGAGAGGCTGAGGCGCCTCGTCGCTCCTTACCTCGAGAGGAGAGCCAAGGAGGACGGCGAGCTCGCTCGCACCCTTGAGAAGAGGCTGTCCCAGTTCGAGTATGCGCTTGATCGTTTTGGCTGCGGGTTGGTGTTGAACGCGACCCCGAAGTCCCTGGCCGATGTCGCCGCACTGGCGGGGGAGGATGGCGACTGCTTTGGCTTGGCCTCAGGTGAGTTCCAGCAGGCGTTCTATGTGGAAAAGGACAAGGCAGTTCAACAGGCGATGCTCGATCCGGTGCCTTCCCCGACTGGAGATCCGAAGGATGATGCGTGGCTCGGAGCGATTGGCGAGCACCTGGCCCAGCGCTGGGGGCTCGAGGCGCCGCCCTGGACCCAAGAGGCGGCCTTCATGGGCGGACAGAGGCCGTATTTCTGGCCAGACGAGACGCTGGCGCGCGACATTCAGATCGTCGAGACGCCCCCGGCCTTTCGGAGACGGCTGCTGTTCACGTATGCGGAGCCGCTGATGAACGCCAAGTTCCCCAATGACCGGAGGTCAGAATGCCATTCTGGCAATGAGGGGGCAGCGCCCCAGCTATCACCTGAGATGCTGCTGCGCTGACATGCTGAAGGGCAGGCCCTATCCCATTCCAGGCCACGCCCAAGACTGATGCCCTGATCGGGTCCAGCTGTCGCACCTAGGGCATCGTCTAACGCGGGTCGGCTGCTATCTCTTAGATCTTAGAGCCTTATCAGCCCTTCCTGCTCAGGAGCCGCCATGATCACGCTTTACACTTGGACCACGCCGAACGGCCGCAAGGTGCCCATCATGCTGGAGGAGACTGGCCTTGCTTACCAAGTGCGGCCGGTCAATCTCGGGAGCAACGAGCAGTTCTCGCCCGACTTCCTGGCGATCTCGCCCAACAACAAGATCCCGGCCATTGTCGATGACGAGGCAGAGGGTGGCCCGCTCACCCTCTTTGAGAGCGGCGCCATCCTGACCTACCTCGCTGAGAAAACCGGCCACTTTCTCGCCCCTTCAGGGCCGGCTCGGTACAGGGCGCTGGAATGGACCTACTGGCAGGTCGGCGGCCAAGGGCCCATGCTCGGTCAGCTCGGCTTCTTTGCCAAACGCTCGGACGAGAAGGCGCCGCTGGCGATCAGGCGCTTTACCGATGAGGCCGATCGCCTGCTCACTGTCATGGAGCGGCGTCTGGCTGAGGTCCCGTACCTGGCCGGCGACACGTACACGATCGCCGACATTGCAGCCTACCCGTGGACAGTGGCGGCCACCACGTTCCTGAAGGATGTCCTGACCGACAGCCTTGCCACCAAGCCATCACTCCACCGTTGGCTCAAGGAGGTCGGAGAGCGCCCCGCAGTCCAACGCGGTATGGCAGTGCCGAAGCTCTGAGGCTGGCCCGTGGCATGGCAATCCTCTCGTCCTATAGTCCGATTGCTCCTCTTTCTCGCCTCCGCGGTGCTCGCCCTGTATGTCTGCGCCCTCGCCGTGCTGTTCGTGAACCAGCGCAGCCTGGTGTATCCAGCCTCCGACCGGCGCAGCACCGCCGCCGAGGCAGGGCTGTCCGGCTTCCAGGATCTGGTCCTTCAGACACCCGATGGCGAACGGCTTGTGGCCTGGTGGAAACCGCCGCAGTCGGGCAAGGCGCTGATCCTGTACTTCCATGGCAACGGTGGCAGCCTCTGGAACGGGCGCTTGCGCGCTCAGGCCCTGACAGCCTCCGGGCGTGGGCTGCTCATGGTCAGCTACCGCGGCTATTCCGGCTCGACCGGCTCGCCCACAGAGGCGGGTCTGCACACCGATGCTCGCATGGCCTATGACTGGATGCGGCAATCTTATGAGACCTCGCGCCTGGTCGCCTATGGCGAGTCCCTCGGCACGGGAGTGGCGGTGCGCTTGGCCAGCGAGCAGGCGCTAGCTGGCCTGATCCTTGACGCGCCCTACACCTCCACTGCCGATGTGGCCAGCCTCACCTACTGGTATGTGCCCGTCTCCTGGTTGATGCTCGACCAGTTCCGCTCGCTCGACATCATCCACAAGGTCAAGGCGCCGATCCTGATCCTGCACGGCACGGATGATAGCACCATCCCGTTCGCCTTCGGCGAGCGGCTGTATGTGGCTGCTCCCGAGCCGAAGCGCTTCATCCGCATCGAGGGCGGGAGCCACACCCGGAACCTGGAGCAGGGTGGGATGGCGGCGGTGGAGGAATTCCTCACGGCCGTCGAAGACCATCTGCCTGAGCGCTCCTCCGACAGTGCGGTCACATCACCTCAGCAGCCATAAACCCGATCAGTCCCGCGACAGCTTGGCAGCATCAGGGCGAGGGCTGAGACGTCTAGCACACGATCCGGTTGTGCTGAGGCTGGCGAGCCCATAGGGTCGAACCTCTCTAGGCCGATGCCGCCTAAAAGCTTGACCTTAACAGCATACCAGTTTCAGCCATAATCCTCA
>NZ_JAMXFI010000141.1:0-21287 GCF_025460875.1 Microvirga yunnanensis | reverse complement strand
GGGCTTGTCCCGGTGATCCCGATACGAGAGGCGCCGCGCTTCAGACAATCGGGATGGCCGGCACAAGGCCGGCCATGACGTGGGAGGGTGTTGTCACCGGCCCTGACCATCTTCTCCACGTCATCACCGGGCTTGTCCCGGTGATCTCGATCGTTGGGAACGCCGCGCTTCACCTTATCGGGATGGCCGGCGAGAGGTGGGTCATGACTGGCCGGCCATGACGTGCGGAGGGTATCATCGCCGGGCCTGCCCCGGTGACCTCGATCGGACCACCCCCGAGCGCATTCTGCGGACGAAAGCGGGTCGCTGGCGCGGCCCCCCGGGTCCGCACTCAACGATGCACCGGCCAAGAGCTGGAGCCTCGGGTCGATCCCAAACCTGGGTCGCCTTTTCACTGGCGTGGCCCTTCGGGTCGCTGACGCGGCCCTCTGGGTCACGTCCGATGTTCTAGCCCGCCGCCCACAGGCCGTAGAGCAGGCTTCCTCCCAGCACGAGCACGAAGGCGGCGGCCAGAAGCTCGAGGCCCGCGATGGCGATGGCGCCCGAGGCTCCGCGTCCGCCCGCGACCCTCAGGGCCATGGCCTTGAAGAAGACCGCGAGCGCCGCGATGGCGCCCGTGGTGAGCGCCGTGCCGAGCGCCATGGCGAAGGTCGCCGCGACACCGGCCGCGAAGAGGCCCTGGGACAGGGAAAAGACCAGCACGATGAGGGCGCCCGCACAGGGCCGGATGCCGGCCGCGACCGCCACGCCGGCCATGTCGCGCCAGCCGCTCAGGCGGCTGAGTTCCTGCGGCGGCGGCATGTGGACGTGGTCGCAACCCTCCTCGACGGCGGCATAGGGGTTGCGGGCAAGGGCCATCACGCCGAGAACCTTGCCGGCCTTGCGCCAGGTCATGAGAGCGCCGAGCAGGGCCACGGCCAGGAAGCTCGCCACCTCCACGTTCATGGCGAGCCTGTTCATGGTGGACGCGGTGGCGCGCAGCGCGAGGCTCACGACGGCCACGATCGCGATGGCGACCAGGGCCTGCACGAGGGCGGCCGCCAGGCTCAGGGCGAATCCCTTGCGCAGGGCCTTCTCGTCGGCCACGAGATAGGCCGAGATCACGCCCTTGCCGTGCCCGGGCCCGGCCGCGTGGAAGACCCCGTAGGCGAAGCCCACGAGCAGCAGGGAGAACAGGGCGGAGCCGTTCTCCTTCATGGCCCGCACGCCCGCCTGGAGGCTGCCGTAGAAGCCCGACTGCACGGACAGGATCCAGGCCCCGATGCTGCCCGACGGCGTGGCTTCGCGCAGGCCCATGCCGAACGGGTTGCGCGGCGGCGCCTTGCCGACGGGGCCGAGCCACAGGCCGATCAGCCCCATGGCCAGGGCGACGATCGCCACGGCCGCCAGCGCGAGGCCGAGGCGGCGCCGCAGGGGCGTCGGTCCCGCGCCCGGGACGGCAGGCACATCCGATGTCAGGGACATGCGATGATCGCCCGGTTGGAATACTCGACCCCGACATCCTGGGGCTGGAGCGCGCCTTCGCTTTGCAGGATCTGCTGCATGGAGGCCTCGAGCGGCTTGGCCTTGGCGATGCTCGTCACGCAGCCCTGCGGGGCATTGGCGAGCGCGATGGCCGCTTGGCCGTCCGACAGGCTGAAATAGACGAAGAAGGTCGGGTCCTCGATCTCGATGGAGACGGCGCCCGAGGGGGCCGCCGGCGCCTTGAGCGGCAGGAAGAACGACATGGCGACCTGGGTCTTCTCCATGCTCATCCGGGCCTCGCGCGGCGGATCGAAGCTCTGCGGCTTGCCGCGGGCCTTCAGGACCGTGAAATAATCGAACTCGTTCAGGGAGGCGGCGTTCTCGTTCGCCAAATCCTGAAGCTCCTCCGGGGAGAGCTTGCCGTCGCCATTGGTGTCGAGACCCTGGGTCACGTAAGCCGTATAGGCCTCGTCGAAGGTCCAGTGATGGCGCACGCCCGTCACCTTCCCGTCGGGCGCGAACACGATCTCGGCCCTGGCCGTGACCCAGACATGGGGATGGGCGAGGGCCGGCGAGGCGACGCTCAGGACAAGAGCCGCCAGGGCGGATTTCAGACCAAGACGAAGTGTCATGCAGGGACCCTGGAACAGCGACGCGTCCGGCAAAAACCCGGAGACCGGGAGCGGTATGCCGGTTTCGTGGTTAACAGAGGCGAAACGAAGGCGTGACCGGAGCATCGATTGACGGCCTCCGGAAGATATGTCAGCATTACTGACGTATCTCACCAGAATAGACCGGAAGACCGGCAGCGGAGCCATGGCTCCAGGAGGAAACGGATGATGACCGAAGGTCATGGCGCGCTCCGTCACGTCACGCTCGACGACAAATACGACCTGTCCAAGGATCACGTGTTCATCACCGGCACGCAGGCGGTCATCCGCATGCTGCTCATGCAGCGCGAGCGGGACCGGCTGGCGGGCCTCAGCACGGCGGGCTTCGTGTCCGGCTATCGCGGCTCGCCCATCGGCGGCCTCGACCAGAACCTCTGGCGTGCCCGCAAATGGCTCGAGGCGTCCAACATCGTGTTCCAGCCGGGCCTGAACGAGGAACTCGCCGCCACGGCGGTCTGGGGCTCGCAGCAGGCGGAGATCCGAGGCGACGGCAAATATGACGGCGTCTTCGGCCTGTGGTACGGCAAGGGGCCGGGCGTCGACCGCTCCGGCGACGTCTTCCGCCACGCCAACATGGCCGGCTCCTCCAAACATGGTGGCGTGCTGGCCCTGATGGGCGACGACCACACGGCGGAATCCTCCACCGTGGCCCATCAGTCCGAATTCCACTTCGTCGACGTGATGATCCCGATCCTGAACCCGGCGGGCGTTCAGGAGATCCTCGATTACGGCCTCTACGGCTATGCCATGAGCCGCTTCTGCGGCACCTGGGTGGCGTTCAAATGCGTGAAGGACAACATCGAGTCGACCGCCTCGGTCGATGCGTCGCTCGACCGGGTGAAGATCGTCATCCCGGATGACTTCGCCATGCCGCCGGGCGGCCTCAACATCCGCAACCGGGACGGCGTCCTCGACCAGGAGGCGCGGCTCCAGGACTTCAAGCGCGACGCCATGCTGGCCTTCGTGCGCGCCAACAACCTCAATCGCATCGTGCTGTCCGGCGGCCGGAATCCGAAGATCGGCATCATCACGGTCGGCAAGTCCTATCTCGACGTGCGCCAGGCCCTCGACGAGCTCGGCCTCGACGAGGTCAAGGCGAACGACATGGGGCTTCGCCTCTACAAGGTCGCGTGCCCGTGGCCCCTGTCCCAGGCCGAGCTCGCGGATTTCGCGCGCGGCCTCGACAAGGTCATCGTCGTCGAGGAGAAGCGCTCCCTCATCGAGGTGCAGCTGCGCGAGGAACTCTACGGCACCGCCAACCAGCCGCTCTGCATCGGCAAGAAGGACGAGGAGGGCCGCTGGCTCTTCCCCGTGAAGGGCGCGCTCGATCCCAACGACATCGCGGTCGTCATCGGCGAGCGGCTGCTGGCGTACCACAACAACGACGACCTGCGCGGCCGCGTGGCCCGCCTTCGTCACGCGCAGGACGTGCTGGCGACGACCGGCGACGTGGCGACCCGCGTGCCGCATTTCTGCTCGGGCTGCCCGCACAACTCGTCCACCAAGGTGCCCGAGGGCATGCGCGCCTATGCGGGCATCGGCTGCCACTACATGGTGCAGTGGATGGACCGCTCCACCGAGGGCTTCACCCAGATGGGCGGCGAAGGCGCGAACTGGATCGGCGAAGCGCCGTTCTCCAAGCGCGGCCACGTGTTCCAGAACCTCGGCGACGGCACCTACAATCATTCGGGCATCCTGGCCCTGCGCTGGGCGATCCACACCAGGACCCACGTCACCTACAAGATCCTCTTCAACGACGCGGTCGCCATGACCGGCGGGCAGCAGCACGAGGGCGGGCTTACCGTCGACATGATCGCCCGTCAGGTGCGCGAGGAGGGCGTGGAGCGCATCGCCCTCGTGACCGACGAGCCCCACAAGTACCCGAAGGAGATCCGCTGGCCGGCCGGCATGACGATCCACCACCGCAGCGAGCTCGACGCGGTGCAGCGCCAGCTCGCGGAGATCCCGGGCGTGACGGTGATGATCTACGATCAGACCTGCGCGTCCGAGAAGCGCCGCCGCCGCAAGCGCGGCGAGTTCCCGGATCCGGACAAGCGCGTGATCATCAACGATCTCGTGTGCGAGGCGTGCGGCGACTGCTCGGTGCAGTCGAACTGCGTCGCCGTCCAGCCGGTGGAGACCGAGTTCGGGCGCAAGCGCCAGATCGATCAGTCCAACTGCAACAAGGACTTCTCCTGCGTGCAGGGCTTCTGCCCGTCCTTCGTGACGGTCCACGGGGCCAAAATCAGGAAGGCCGTGCCCGAGGCCGCCGCGACGGACGGCATGACGTTCAAGCCGCTGCCCGATCCGGCCATTCCGGCCATCGACCGCACCTTCAACGTGATCGTGACGGGCGTGGGCGGCACCGGTGTCGTGACCATCGGGGCGATCCTCGGCATGGCCGCCCATCTCGAGGGCAAGGGGCTGGGCATGATCGACATGGCGGGCCTCGCCCAGAAGGGCGGCGCGGTCTACAGCCATGTGCGGCTCGCCAACCACCAGGACGACATCCACGCCATCCGGGTCAGCGCGGAGTCCGCGCATCTCGTGCTCGGCTGCGATCTCGTGGTGACCGGCACCAAGAAGGTGCTGGCCTCCGTGAAGCAGGGGCAGACCGGGCTCGTGGTGAACACGGCGGAGGTCATGCCGGGCGAGTTCACCCGCAATGCGGATTTCTCCCTGCCGACCGAGCGCCTGAAGCGGGCGATCAAGTCGGCGGCCGGGCAGGGGGGCGTGTCCTTCGTCGACGCGACGGCGATTGCCACCGCGCTCCTGGGCAATGCCATCGCGGCCAACATGTTCATGCTGGGCTATGCCTATCAGACCGGCCGCGTCCCGCTCTCGGGGGCTGCCATCGAGAAGGCGATCGAGCTCAACGGCGAGGCGGTG
The DNA here is from genome assembly GCF_025460875.1 of Microvirga yunnanensis. Taxonomy (NCBI): domain Bacteria; kingdom Pseudomonadati; phylum Pseudomonadota; class Alphaproteobacteria; order Hyphomicrobiales; family Methylobacteriaceae; genus Microvirga; species Microvirga yunnanensis. Next base: position 16,263 of record NZ_JAMXFI010000141.1, on the reverse strand, counting down.
AAGATGAATCTGGCCGCCTTCACCTGGGGGCGCCGCGCGGCCGCCGAGCCGGAGCGGATCGCCGCCATGATGGGCGAGCTCAAGGCGCCGACCGAGTCGCGCAAGCTCTCCGAGACGCTCGACGAAGTCGTCGGGCGGCGGGTGGCGTTCCTTACGGACTATCAGAGCAGGCGCTACGCCCGCCGCTACAGCGCCCTCGTGGAGCGTGTGCGTGCGGCGGAGGAGGGGGCGGTGCCGGGTTCGACCGCCTTGGCCGACGCGGTGGCGCGCTCCCTGTTCAAGCTCATGGCCTACAAGGACGAGTACGAGGTCGCGCGTCTCTACACGAACGGGGATTTCGAGAAGCAGGTCGCCTCCGCGTTCGAGGGCGAGAACCTGCGCTACGAGTTCCACATGGCGCCGCCGATCCTCGCCAAGAAGGATCCGGTCACCGGCCTGCCGCGCAAGATGAGCTTCGGCCCGTGGATGCTCAAGGCCATGGGCGCTCTGGCCAAGTTCAGGGCCTTGCGCGGCACGCCGCTCGACGTCTTCGGCTACACCCACGAACGCCGCACCGAGCGCCGGCTCGTCCGCGAGTTCGAGGAGCGGATCGACGAGATCGTGGCGAAGCTCGATGCCGGCAATCATGCCGTGGCGATCGCGCTCGCGGGCATCCCGCAGAAGATCCGCGGCTTCGGCCACGTCAAGGAGCGGAATCTCGAAGCCGCGAAGGCCGAGGAGGCGGATCTCCTGGCCAAGTTCCGCGCCGGCCCGCAAACGCTGCCGATCGCCGCGGAGTGAACGTCCTCCGGTTCCGGCGGATCAGCCGGAGCCGCTCGTCATGGAACATCGGACCGGTGCCCGGCTTGACGTGCCGGGCCGGGCACCTTGCGGTCGCACGCGCGACGCGGCCGGCGCATGATGGAGGATGGGCATGGAGGCACCTGGAGCCGACCCGCGCCCGCGCGACCAGCGCCCGCGCGACCCGCGCCCGCGCTGGTCAGGATGTCTGCTGGGTTTCGCCCTCGGCGGGTTCTTCGACGGCATCCTGCTGCACCAGATCCTGCAGTGGCATCATCTTCTCAGCGCCATCGATCCGGACAACCTGCGCTTCCAGGTTGCCGCGGACGGGTACTTCCATGCGCTGATGTACCTGATCGCGGCCGTGGGCCTCTGGCTGCTCGCAACCTCGAAACGGGGATCCGGCCGCCTCCTGCTGGCCGGCCTGCTGATCGGCTTCGGCCTGTGGCACGGGGTCGACGTGGTCCTGTCCCATTGGACGCTCGGAATCCATCGCATCCGCATGGACAGCCCCCGGCCCCTGGTCTGGGATCTCGCATGGTTCGGGATCTTCGGTCTCGTGCCGATGATCGCCGGATGGACGATGGGGCGCAGGCCCGGTCGCAACGGTGACGGAGAACCGCGGTCGACCACGGCGGCACGCGCGACGGTAGCCCTTCTGGTGGCCGCCGCAGGCCTTCAGGCGCTGGACACTCGGGGCGGCGCGTTCACGACGGTGCTGTTCGCGCCCGGAACCGACCAGGCGCAGGTGATGAGGGCCGTGGCGTCCGTCGAGGGCGAGCTCGTCTGGACGGATCGGACCGGCGAGCTCGTGGTGATCCGCCTCGCCGGGGCATCGGGATGGCGGCTGTTTCGCGAAGGCGCCATCCTGGTGAGCGGGGCAGGCTTGCCGCCCGGCTGCTTCGGCAATCTGCGCACCTGACGTCGCTATTCGGACAAGGCCGCGAAGGAGGGAGCGGCCTGGACCCGCCCCTTCCTGCTGCCGCCGGCCTCGGGGGCTCAGCCCCGTGCCGCCTGCGCGGCCTCGACGAAGCTCTTCGCCACCTTCGGCACGTTCGCCTCGTTGAGGCCCGCTACGCACATGCGGCCCGACCCCACGAGATAGACGCCGTCGCGCTCGCGCATGGCGCGGACCTGCGCCTCGCTGAGGCCCGTGTAGCTGAACATGCCGCGCTGATTGAGCAGGAAGCCCACATCGACTTCGTTCGACAGGGCGCGGATCGCGTCGGCGAGGCGCTTGCGCATGGAATCCATGCGGGTGCGCATCGTCTCGACCTCGCCGGCCCATTGCGTGCGCAGATCATCGTTGCCGAGCACGGTCGCCACGAGAAGTCCGCCGGTCATCGGGGGGCTCGAATAGCTGCGGCGCACGGCGAGCTTCAGCTGCCCGAGCACCCGCTCGGCCTCGCCGGCATCCCGGCAGACGACGCTCAGGCCCCCGCAGCGCTCGCCGTAGAGCGAGAAGTTCTTCGAGAAGGAATTGGCCACGAGGCAGCTCGCGCGCTCCGCGTAGCGCCGCACGAAGGCGGCGTCCTCGTCGAGGCCGGTGCCGAAGCCCTGGTAGGCCATGTCGAACACCACGATGTGGCCCTTGGCGATCAGCACGTCGGTGACGGCCGCCTGCTGGCGCTCGTCGAGGTCGACGCCGGTCGGGTTGTGGCAGACGGGCTGCAGCACCACGATGGAGCCGCTCTCCGCCGCCTCGAGCGCCTTGACCATGCCGTCGAAGTCCACGGCCCGGCTGGCGCTGTTCCAATAGGGATAGGTGGCCGTCTCGAAGCCCGCGCGCTGGAACAGCCCGTGGTGGTTCTCCCAGGTCGGATCGCTGACGAGCACGGTGCGGCCCGGGGTGTGCTTGGCGAGGAAATCGGCCGCGATGCCGACCGCCCCCGTGCCGCCGAGGGTCTGGATCGTCGCGACGCGCTCGTCGGCGAGAGCCGGATGACCGGCGCCGAAGACGAGCGTCTGGACGCCCTCGCGATAGAGCGCATGCCCCTCCATGGGGAGATATGGCCGCTCGGCGAACCCGGCGCGCTCATGGGCGGCCCTGACCGCGCCCAGCACCGGAAGCCGGCCCGTCTCGTCCGTGTAGACGCCGATGCTCAGATTCACCTTCTCGGACCGGGGATCGGCCTTGAAGCTGTCGTTGAGCGAGAGAATCGGGTCGCCGGCGAAGGGCTCGACCTGTCCGAACAGGGATTCCGTCATGATGATCTCCAAGCCTGTCGCGGCGGGCAGCCCCGACCGCATCATTGCGCGTGAGGGAGACCTATCCCTTGGAGCGGTCTCTCGGCAAGCGCCTTCGTCGAGCCTCAAGGGTCGAGCCGCCAATCCACCGGCTCGAGCCCCTTCTGGACGAGCCAGGCATTCGCGCGGCTGAAGGGCTTCGTGCCTCTGAAGTCGTTGAGCCGGTTGAGCGGGGAGGGATGGCCCGCCTCGATCACGAGATGCTTCGTCCGGTCGACCAGCGCCGCCCGTTTGCGGGCCGGGCCGCCCCAGAGAAGGAAGACGACGGCGGGCTGCCGTGCCGAGATCGCCGCGATCGCCTGGTCGACCAGGGCGGACCAGCCGAACTTCATGTGCGCGCCCGATTGCCCGGCCTCGACCGTCAGCGCCGTGTTGATGAGCAGCACGCCCTGCCGGGCCCATTTCGACAGGTCGCCCGATGTCGGCATCGGCACGCCCAGGTCCTCGGCCATCTCGGCCAGAATGGTGCGCAGGGAGGCCGGCAGCCGCCGCGAGCCGCGATAGGAGAAGGCGAGGCCATGGGAATCGCCCGGCGCCGGATAGGGATCCTGGCCGAGCACGACCACCTTGACCCCCTCGAGAGGCGTCAGGGAGATGCTGGTGAACACGGCCTCGGGCGGGGGCAGCACCTGCGCGCCCGCGGCGATCACCGCATCGACCTTGGCGGCGACCGCCTCGGCGCTCCCATCCTGAAAGAAGGGCAGTTGCAGCCACCCGGCGGCCGTGGGCTTGGCGCGGAACTCGGCGAGGGCTCGGGTGATGGGTCCGGTCATGGATGGGCGCGTCTTTCCGGTAGGCGGGGCATGGTTGCTGCGCCGGCTAACCGAGACGGCGGCGTTCGCTGAAAAAGGCATCAGGCGTGCCGCGGAACCGGGCGCCGAGGGCGTCGACAGGATGTTACTTCTGTGACACGTTGCCGGTCTAGGTTCCAGGGTTATCACCCGCGGTTCCAACCTTCTACGAGGACCTTCATGATGTTTCAGAGCCGCCCTTCCGCTGCGTTCCGCGCCGGGTTTCTCGGATTGTCCATGCTTCTGTCGGGCACGGCCCTGGCGCAGGAGGCCGTGACCATCCGCTTCGTCCAGACCAACGACATCGACCGCATGAGCCCGGAGAAGGGCCGCGGCGGCTTCGCCAGGCTCGCCACCGTGATCAAGGAGGAGAAGGCCAAGGGCAATGCCTTCTTCATCCATGCAGGCGACACCATCTCCCCGTCGCTCCTGTCGGGCTTCGACAAGGGCGCCCACATCATCGACATCCTGAACCGGATGGGCGTCGACGCCATGGCGCCGGGCAACCACGAATTCGACCTGGGCGACGCCGCGTTCCGGGCCCGCATGGCGGAGGCCAAGTTCGACGTGCTCGCCACCAACATCGTCGACGGGAACGGCCTTCCGGCCAACACCAAGCCGGACAAGATGATCGACGTGCAGGGCGTGAAGGTCGGCTTCTTCGGCCTCACCACGGAGGACACGCCGATCGCCTCGAGCCCCGGCACCATCAAGTTCTCCTCCACCATCGACACGGCCCGCGCCAAGGCCAAGGAGCTGCGTGAAAAGGGGGCCGACATCGTCGTGGCGGTTGCCCACACGCCCCTCGAGGTGGACATGATCATCGCCCGCTCGGCCGGGGTCGACGTGATCATCGGCGGCCATGACGAGCACCTGCTCGCCTTCTACGACGGCAAGGTCACGCTGACCGAATCGGAGTCCCAGGGGAATTACGTCGTCGTGACGGAGCTCGCCGTGACGAAGGCCGCCAAGGACGGCAAGACCACCGTGTCCTGGACGCCGAACTTCCGCATCGTCGACAGCGCCACGGTGAAGCCCGATCCGGAGATCGAGGCCGTGGTGAAGGGCTACGAGGACAAGCTTTCCAAGGAACTCGACGTGGAGATCGGCGTGACGGAAACGCCCCTCGACAGCCGCCGCGCCACCGTGCGCGGAGGCGAGGCCGCCATGGGCAACCTCGTGGCCGACGCCCTGAAGGCCTCGGTCGGCGCCGATGTGGCCATCACCAATGGCGGCGGCCTGCGCGCCGACAAGCAGTACGAGGCCGGCCAGAAGCTGACCCGCCGCCACATCCTGGCCGAGATGCCCTTCGGCAACACCACGGTGCTGCTCGAGGTCACGGGCGCGCAGATCAAGGCCGCGCTCGAGAACGGCGTCAGCCAGGTGCGCGAGCTCGGCGGCCGCTTCCCGCAGGTCTCCGGCATCGTGGCGGAGGTCGACGTGAAGGAGCCGGTCGGCAGCCGGGTGAAATCGGTCAAGATCAACGGCGAGCCGCTCGATCCCGCCAAGACCTACAAGCTCGCCACCAACGACTTCATGGCTCGCGGCGGCGACGGCTACCGGGTGTTCACGGAAGCCAAGTCGCTGGTCGACGTCTCGGCGAGCCAGCTGATGGCCAGCCAGGTGATCGATTACGTGGCCAAGGCCGGGAAAGTGGCCCCGAAGGTCGAGGGCCGCGTCGTCCTGCGCTGATCGAATCCGGTCGGCGATCGCTGCTGCGCCGGGGCTGCTGCGAGCCCCGGCGCATTTTCGTTGAACATTGTAGCGGACGTGACGTTCGGGCGCATTTGTCGCCGGTCTGCAGCGCGATAGTTCGCCTGCCTCTGGTCAACCGGAAGGCGAGCCGTAAATTCCCTCTCCATCAAAGGCGTTTGCTGTGCCATTCTGGCCGCGCAACGGCGAATCTCCCACTCAAAAGCGATCTCCCCTTGCAGTACTACACGCGCCCCGAATCGATGAGCCTGTCCCAGAAGCGGCGCCGCCGCTCCCTTGCGCGCGGGCGGCTCACTCTGTTCATGGGCCTGTTCGGTGTCGCGTTCATTCTCCTGACCTTCGGCTACATCGCCTGGGAACAGCGCAACCGCCTGATCCAGCGCAACGAGGACGACCTTCGAAATGCGGCCTTCTTTCTGGCGGACCACACGGCCCGGCTCCTGGAGGTGACGGATCTGACGCTGAAGCAGACCACCGCCCTCATGCAGGGACAGAGCTGGGACCAGGTGGAACGCTCGACGGCCCTATGGCAGCAGATCCATGCGGTTCAGGAGGCGTTACCCTATATCGAGGACGTCTGGCTCAATGATCCGAGCGGACGACTGCGCCTGACATCGGCGCAGTTCCCGGCCCCGGAAACGAATCTGTCCGGCCGGGACGTCTTCAACGCTCAGGTTGCCGCCGACCAGGGATTGTTCATCGGAGAGCCGATCCTGGGCCGGGTCACCAAGACGCCGACCTTCATGATCAGCCGCCGTCTCCAGGACGGCGGCACGGAATTCGGCGGCACGGCGGCGGTCACCGTCTCCCTGTCCTACTTCTACGATTACTGGTCGAAGATCCGACTGCCGAAGGGCAGCCGGGTCGCCCTGTTGCGGGCCTCCGATGCCACGGTCATCGCGCAGCATCCGCCCCCGCCCGATGGCCTCTCCTTCGCGCCCATCGACAAGGCGGCGCTCGACGCGGCGCTCGCTTCGGCGGGCCGGGCCGGGCTCTATTCCTTCATCAGCATGAACCAGGAGCGTGTCGGGGCCTATCGCCAGGTGGGCGCGATGCCGCTCTACATCAATGTCAGCATGCCGGAAGATGCATACTGGACGCCCTGGTTCATCCAGACCCGGCTCTACGGGGCCTTCGCGCTGATCGCCCTTCTGGCGCTGCTCGCGCTCACCGTGCTGGCGTCCGAGCAGTTCCAGGAGCAGGCCGCCAATGCGGCGCTGCTCGAGCGGCAGGTGGCGCTGCGGACAAGCGAGTTGCGGACGGAAACCGCGGCGCTCGAGATCCTCAACCGGACGGGCAGCGTGCTTGCGGCCGAACTCGATATCGACCGCATCATCGAGAGCGTCGTCGATGCCGGGATCGAGCTGACCGACGCACAGTTCGGCGCCTTCTTCTGCGGTGCCTCCCAGGAGGGGAGGGAGCATTACGGCAAGTTCGAGCCCGCAGGGCTTCGCGACGCCTTCGCCCTCCTGAACATCCGGGAGATCTGCGCCGCGGCGTTCCAGGAGGGCAAGACGGTTCGCCTCGACAATATCGCCGTGGAGCAGGGGCACGACGGCACGCCCTTCACGATGGATGCGACGGCGGACGCGCCGGTCATCCGCAGCATCCTGGCCGTACCGGTGGTTCTGCGGACGGGGGACGTCCACGGCATTCTCGTCTTCGGGCACGAGAGGGCGGGCGTGTTCAACCGCCGCGCGGAGCGCCTTCTGGCGGGCCTGACCGCCCAGGCGGCCATCGCGCTCGAGAACAGCCGCCTCTACCGCAATGCGCAGGGCGAGATCGAGGAGCGCAAGCAGGCCCAGACCCAGCAATCCCTTCTGATCCGCGAACTCCATCACCGGGTGAAGAACACCCTGGCCACGGTCCAGGCCGTGGTGGGAGCGACCGCGCGCTCCGCCTTGAGCATCGACGATTTCTATCAGGCCTTCGTCGGGCGCATCATCTCGCTCGCCAACACCCATTCGCTGCTGACCGAGGCCGTGTGGCAGACCGCGTCCCTGCGCGAGATCCTGGAGAAGGAGCTTCGGCCCTACAACGATGCCCAGGGCGAAAGGATCACCCTCGACGGCCCGGCCGTGGACCTGCCCTCCGAGGCGGCCGTGCCCATCGGCATGGCGATCCACGAACTGACGACCAACGCGGCGAAATACGGGGCACTCTCGGCGCCCGGCGGCCGCGTGGCCATCTCCTGGGAGGCCGAGCCGGCGGAGGACGGGACCCGGCTCAGGCTCACCTGGGAGGAGCGGGGAGGCCCGGCCGTCTCGGCCCCCACCCGGCAGGGATTCGGCTCGCGCCTGCTGCACCGGGTGCTGGCCACGCAGCTCAACGCCAAGGTGGAAACCGATTTCAATCCGACGGGATTGCGTGTTGCCATCGACGCCGTGCTCAAGCAGGCGCGATTCCCGGAAATGGGCGTCTGACCCGGCTGGCGTGCAAAGCCTGTTTGCAGCCGGCCGCGACGATGCGGTCAGGCGTCCTGTTGGCGGAACAGCCTGAAACTTCTATCTAAGCGGCAGAAAGAGCAGGATCCGTATCTCTGATCCTGCGGCCAAGGGGCTATCGATGAACGAGAGTGTGAGTCTGACCGACCTTCGCCAGGGCGTGCGCCCGGTGGACCACCCGGCCGTACGAACCGGGCGGATCGGCGTGCTTCTGATGAATCTGGGCACGCCCGAGGGCACCAGCTACTGGCCCATGCGCGCCTATCTGAAGGAGTTCCTCTCCGATCGGCGCGTGATCGAGACACCCCGCCTCCTGTGGTGGCCGATCCTCAACCTGATCATCCTCACCAAGCGCCCCGGCCCCAAGGGCCGCGACTACGCCACGATCTGGAACAACGAGCGCGACGAGGGTCCGCTCAAGACCATCACCCGCAACCAGGCGGCGAAGGTCACCGAGCACCTGAAACGCATCGCAGGCGACAGGATCACGGTCGATTGGGCCATGCGCTACGGCAAGCCCGAGGTGCGCGAGCGCATCCAGGCGCTCCTCGATCAGGGCTGCGACCGCATCCTTCTCGTGCCGCTCTACCCGCAATACGCGGCCGCCACCTCGGCGACGGCCTGCGATCAGGCTTTCCGGGCGCTGATGGACATGCGCTGGCAGCCGACCGTGCGTGTCTCGCCGCCCTACCACGACGACGCCGTCTATATCGACTCGGTCGTCGCTTCGATGAAGAAGGAGCTGGCGAAGCTCACCTTCGAGCCGGAGGTGATCCTCGTATCGTTCCATGGCGTGCCCAAGGAATACCTGCTGAAGGGCGATCCCTACCATTGCCAGTGCGTGAAGACCTGGCGCCTCATGCGGGAGGCCTTCGGCTGGTCACCGGACCGGTTCCGCATGAGCTTCCAGTCCCGCTTCGGCACGGCGGAATGGCTCCAGCCCTATACGGACAAGACCGTCGAGGCGCTCGCCAAGAGCGGCGTGAAGCGCATGGCCATCGTGGCCCCGGGCTTCTCGGCCGATTGCCTGGAGACCCTGGAGGAGCTCAACGGGGAGAACCGCGAGATCTTCATGCACAACGGCGGCGAGGAATTCGCCTATCTGCCCTGCCTCAACGACAGCGACGACGGCATGCGGGTCATCAACCACATCGTCGAGCGCGAGCTTCAGGGGTGGATCTGATCGGCTGAAAAGCCTTTGCGCAGGAAAAGCCCTTGCGCGGATCGACGGGAGGTTCGCCCCGCCGTCATCACCGGGCCTTTTGCCGGTGATCCCGCTTCCGAGAGGCGCCGCGCCTTTCCGGATCGGGATCGCCGGGACGGCCCGGCCATAACCCAGGGGCGGCGGCGATCCAGGGAGGGTCGAAGGTGTCGGCAGCCTTCTCGCACGGCAGCGGTCTAGGACTCCAGGCCTGTTTGCGCTAGCGTGACTCCTCTGCAACGGGGTTGCCCGGGGGGCTCATGCCGCTGAGTGGTTTCGACATCTTCGTCATCGTTCTGGTGCTCGTCGTCGTGGTGACGATCGCCATGGGCATCCGGACGGTTCCCCAGGGTTATGCCTATACGGTCGAGCGGTTCGGGCGCTACTCGCGCACGCTCACCCCGGGCCTCGGCCTGATCGTGCCCTATATCGATCAGATCGGGAAAAAGGTGAACGTCATGGAGCAGGTGCTCGACGTTCCGAGCCAGGAGGCCTTCACCCGGGACAATGCCGGCGTGACCATCGATGCGGCGGCCTTCTACCAGGTGCTCGATGCCGCGAAGGCCTCCTATGAGGTGGCGGATCTGAACCAGGCGCTCCTGGTCCTGACCATGACCAACATCCGCACGGTCGTGGGCTCCATGGATCTCGACCAGCTTCTCTCCCACCGCGACGAGATCAACGAGCGGCTCCTGCGGGTCGTGGATGCCGCAGCTTCCCCCTGGGGCGCCAAGGTCACCCGGGTCGAGATCAAGGACATCCTCCCGCCCCAGGATCTCGCCGGCGCCATGGCCCGGCAGATGAAGGCCGAGCGCGAGAAGCGCGCCGCCGTTCTGGAGGCGGAGGGTCTGCGCCAGGCGGAAATCCTGCGGGCCGAAGGTCAGAAGCAGTCGCAGATCCTGGCGGCCGAAGGCCGGAAGGAAGCGGCGTTCCGGGACGCGGAGGCCCGCGAGCGCCAGGCGGAGGCCGAGGCCAAGGCCACCGGAATGGTCAGCGAGGCCATCGCCCGGGGCGATCTCGCCGCCGCGAACTTCATCGTGGCGGAAAAATACATCGACGCGATCCGGGCGCTGGCCTCGGCGCCGAACCAGAAGGTGGTGATCGTGCCCATCGAGGCGGCGGGCCTCGCCGGAACCCTCGGGGGCATCGCCGAACTCACCAGATCCGTCTTCGGCGAGGGCGGGGCTGGGGTCAAGCCTGTCCGCAGCGTCCCGACGGTCACGGGCGGAGCCGAGCGCCCATGATCGCCGACGCGTTCACCGGCCTCGGGGCCTGGGCGTGGATCATCCTCGGCGTCGTCCTGATCGGGGTCGAGCTTCTCGCGCCGGGCTCGTTCTTCCTCTGGCTCGGCCTGGCGGCGATCGCCACGGGACTGCTGGATGCGGTGCTCGGCCTGTCCTGGCAGGCCGCAGCGCTCCTCTTCGCCCTCCTGTCCGTGGGAGCGGTGATCCTGGGGCGGTACGCCACCCGTTCGAAGACGCAGCCGGACGCCGGGGCCACGCCGCTCAATCAGCGCGGCCAATCCCTCGTCGGGCGGGTCTTCATCCTCGAGACGCCGATCAAGGACGGCGAGGGTCGGATCCGGGTGGACGACAGCTCCTGGCGGGTGACCGGCGCCGACCGGTTCGCCGGCGCCAAGGTGCGCGTCGTCCGGGTCGAGGGCGCGACGCTGGTGGTCGACGATCCCTGATCAGGCTGCGCCTGCCCGCAGCAGGTCGAGGTAGTGCACGAGGCCCACGGGGCGGTTGTTCTCGACCACGATCAGGGCGGTGATCCGGGACGCCTCCTCCATCTCGAGAGCCGTGGCCACGAGGGCATCGGGGGCGATCGTGCGCGGCGTCCTGGTCATGATCGCCGTCACCGGCAGGGTCATGAGGTCCGGTTTCAGGTTGCGGCGCAGGTCGCCGTCGGTGACGATGCCCGCGAGAGTGCCGTCGTCGTTCACCACGATCACGGCCCCGAAGCCCTTGCGGCCGATCTCGCCGATCGCCTCGTCCATGCGCCCCCCGACGCCGACGACCGGCAGGCGCTCGTCCTTGTGCATGATGTCGCGCACCAGCTTGAGCCGGGCGCCGAGCTTGCCGCCGGGGTGGAACACCTTGAAATGCTCCGCCGTGAAGCCGCGCTTCTCCAGGAGGGCGACCGCCAGCGCATCGCCGAGCGCGAGCTGAATGGTGGTCGAGGTGGTGGGCGCCAGCCCGTTGGGACAGGCTTCCTTGGCCTTGGGCAGGGTCAGGCAGATGTCGGCGGCGCGCCCGAGGGTCGATTCAGCATTCGACGTGAGGGCGATCAGCGGGACCCGGAAGCGCCGGGAATAGCCGATGATGTCGGCAAGCTCCGCGGTCTCTCCCGACCAGGACAGGGCGATGATCACGTCGTCCGTCTGGATCATGCCCAGATCGCCGTGGCTCGCCTCGGCGGGATGCACGGAATGGGCCGGCGTCCCGGTGGACGCGAAGGTGGCGGTGATCTTGCGGCCCACATGGCCGGACTTGCCCATGCCGGTCACGATGACCCGGCCCTTGGCGGCGGACAACGTCTCGACCGCGGCCGTGAAGAGGGGGCCGAGGCCGTTGCAGATGGCCTCCATCAGGATCGTCAGGCCGTCCCGCTCGGTTTCGAGCGTGCGCAGGGCCGAGGCGACGGCGGGATCGGGGGAATGGGGGGCTGGTTTTGCAAGTGCCATGCCCGCCCTCTAGCACAGAGGGGCAGGCATGAGGAACCCTCGGCGGTCCTTGGCCTATGTCGGTGGACTTGGCCTATTTCTGCCGCAGCAGCGCCTCGAGCTCCCGCCGGAACTCGGCGGACAGCTCCTCGCGCTCCAGCGCATAGGCCACGTTGGCCATGAGGAAGCCGATCTTGGAGCCGGTGTCGTAGGTCTTGCCCTGGTACTTCATGCCGAAGAACGGCTGATCCTTCATCAGGCGGATCATGGAATCGGTGAGCTGGATCTCGTTGCCGGCGCCGCGCTCCTGGGTGGAGAGCAGGTCGAAGATCCCGGGCTGCAGGATGTAGCGGCCGGAGATGATGTAGTTGGACGGGGCGGTGCCCTTCGGGGGCTTCTCCACCATGCCGGTGATCTCGAAGGTCTGGCCGAATTCCTGGCCGACCGACACGATGCCGTACTGGTGCGTCTGATCCTCCGGCACCTCCTCGACGGCGATGATGTTGCCGCCGTGCCGGTCGTAGGCGGCGATCATCTGTTCCATGGAGCCACGGCTGAGCATGTCGGGCAGGATCACCGCGAAGGGCTCGTCGCCCACGAGCTCGCGGGCGCACCAGACCGCGTGGCCGAGGCCGAGCGGCTCCTGCTGGCGGGTGAAGCTCGTCTGTCCGGCCTGGGGCTGGTCCTTGGCCAGAATCTCGAGCTCCTTCGTCTTGTTGCGGCTCTCCAGCGTCCGGTTCAGCTCGTAGGCGATGTCGAAATGGTCCTCGATCACCGCCTTGTTGCGGCCGGTGACGAAGATGAAGTGCTCGATTCCGGCGGCGCGCGCCTCATCCACCACATGCTGCACCACGGGGCGGTCGACGACGCAGAGCATCTCCTTGGGGACGGCCTTGGTGGCAGGCAGGAACCGGGTGCCGAGACCGGCGACGGGAAGGACTGCTTTGCGGATACGCTTCATTGATCGGGCCATATTGAGCATCACGAGGGAGGGGTAATTTAAGTCAGGACGGGGAAAAGGGAACCTGTAATTGTCAAGCTTCGGCACCTTCCAACGCCGGAGTTTTACCGAGGTTTCGTTGTCGCGTGCGCCTCATTGCAGCTAAGGACCTGAACGAACGCTGAGTTCCCGTGGTTGAGCTGCCAACAGAGGCGGTTTTGAGGAGAGCGCCCGGCCCTAGCGCATCGGACGGACCCAGAGGGCCGCGTCAGCGAAAAGTGGACTCGGTTTTCACTGGCGTGGCCCTTCGGGTCGCTTGCGCGGCCCGCTGGGTCCGCCTCATCCGGTGCGCCGGTCAAGAGAGGGAGCCTCGGATGAACCCCAAAAGGGGTGTCCACTTTTCACGTCCGAGGCTCTAACGTCCCGTTGCCGGCCCCTGGGCACATATGGACGCACTCTCGAACGGGAGAGCTATCAACCGCCTGTTAACCTGCTTAGTGTCGCATTGGCAGGGCAGATCTGTCCTGTTTCCGTGAGCGACGTCCATGCGCCAGCCGCTGTCCCTGGTGCGCCGAATGTCCGGCGCACTCCTCCTCGGCCTGAGCCTCACCGCAGGTGCGGCCGGCATTCCTCTGCCCGTGCAGGCGCAGGAAGCCTCCCAGGCCGAGTTCCAGCGCTTCGTGCAGGGTATTTGGCCGGCGGCCAAGGCGCGGGGCGTGTCGCGAGCGACCTTCGAGGAGGCGTTCCGGGGCGTCGAGCCCGATGGCAAGATCATCGCGCTCACGAAGAAGCAGTCGGAATTCGTCCGGCCGATCTGGGACTACATCAACGGCGCCATCTCGGCCCAGCGCCTGAAGCGCGGTCAGGACATGGCGGCCGAGTGGTCCAAGACCCTGGCGGCGGTCGAGCGTACCTACGGGGTCCCGCGGTCGGTCGTGCTCGGCGTCTGGGGCATGGAGACCAATTTCGGCAGCTTCACGGGATCGATCTATGCGGTCCGGGCGCTGGCGACCCTGGCCTATACCGGCTACCGGGGCGACTTCTTCCGGGAGGAACTGCTGACCGCCCTTCAGATCCTCGAGGGCGAGCACATCGACCGCTCCAAGATGCTGGGATCCTGGGCCGGCGCCATGGGTCAGACCCAGTTCATGCCCTCGAGCTTCATGAAGTTCGCCGTCGACGGCAACCGGGACGGCATCCGGGATATCTGGTCCTCGGTGCCCGACGCCATGGCGTCCACCGCCAACTACCTGCGGCAGCACGGCTGGGACCCGGGGCTGCCCTGGGGCTTCGAGGTGGCGCTCCCGCGCGGCTTCGACTACCGGCATCTGCGGCAGGACTTCGCCCGTTGGCAGGCCGCGGGCGTCCGGCGCGCCGACGGAAAGGCGATGCCCCGCTCGGGCGAGGCCACGCTGTTCCTGCCGGGCGGCGCCGGCGGCCCCGCCTTCCTGGTCACCCGCAACTACGACGTCATCAAAGCCTACAACTCGTCCGACGCCTATGCCATGGGAGTCGCCCACCTCGGCGACCGCGTCCTGGGCGGGCTGCCGATCCAGGGGGCTTGGCCCAAGGATCAGCCCATGCTCGACAAGGATCAGCGCCAGGAATTGCAGGAGCGGCTGGCCGGCCTCGGGTTCTATGAAGGCACCACGGACGGCAAGCTCGGCTCCAGGACCCGGGAAGCCGTTCGGAACTTCCAGCTGCGCCGTGGCTTGATCCCGGATGGCTATGCCGATTATGCGGTCCTGCGCGAATTGCGCGCGACCCGCTGACGGAGTTCCTAATAGGCTCTATACTCAAGGCTGGTCCGGAATGAAGTGGAACCGCCTATGACCCTGGTGCCGATCCTTCGCTGCGCGACCCTCGCCCTGTTTCTCGCCGGGAGCGGGGGCGCCATGGCCCAATCCGGGTATTACCAGCAGCCCGGCCAGCGCGATCTGCGGGCCTATCCGCCGGGCTATTATCCGGGAAAGCTCGTGCAGCCCGCGCAGCCTCAGCCGCAGCAGGGCTTCAGCCTGCGTCGCTTCTTCGGCGTCCCCGACGAACCCCCGCCGGCCGCCCGCGCGCCCGTCGCACGCCCCCGCAGATCCGCCCCGCCACCCGCCGCGGTGGCGAAACAGGAAAAGCCGAAGGTCGATCCGAGCACCCAGGTGGTGGTGTTCGGAGATGCCCTGGCCGGCTATGCCCGCCAGGGGCTCGATGCGCATTTCTCCGAGAACCAGGATGTGGCGGTCGTGCCGAAGACCCGGGACGTCAGCCTCGTGCGGACCGATCCGTCCGACTGGCCCAATTTCATCAAGGCGACCCTTGACGGCGGGCAGAAGGCCACGGTGGCGGTCGTCATGCTCGGCGCGAGCGACCGGCAGGCGATCCGCGAGGGCGAGGACAATGTCGAGCCCCTGTCCGACCGCTGGAAGGACCTCTACCGCCAGCGCGTCGATGCCATCGTGAACACGTTCAGGGAGCGCAGGATCCCCTTCGTCTGGATCGGCCTGCCGCCGATGAAGAACAGCAAGGCGACGGAGGATCTGGTCGCCATCAACGAGATCTACAAGGACAGCGTCCAGCGCGGCGGTGGCGCCTATGTGGACATCTGGCCGGGCTTCGTCGACGACGAGAACCGCTACACGGCCGAGGGGCCCGATGTCGACGGCGAGCCCGCCAAGCTGCGGACCAACGAGGGCGTGTTCTTCACCCGTGCCGGCGCGCGCAAGGTCGCTTTCTTCGCCGATACCGAGATCAAGCGGATTCTCGGTCAGGGCGGAACGGCGACGGCTGCCGCGCCCAAACCCGCCGACACCGCCCCGGCGGATGGGTCCCCAGCGCCCTCCATCGAAGCGGCGATCCCGGCGCCGCCGGATGCCGCCGTGCCGGTCACGCTGCCCTCGAAGCCGCTGGTCGGACCGGTCCTGCCCCTGACCCGCCAGGACGTGGCTCCCGGAGGAACGCTGGTTTCGGCCCCGCCGAAGCTGACCGGGGACAGCGCCTACACGGTGCAGCGCGCGCTGCGGGTGGGGATCGCCCCCGGCTCACGTCCCGGCCGCGCGGATGATTTCCGCTGGCCCAATCCTTAGAGCATTTTTCGGTGAGGTGGATCCGGTTTTTCGCGCTCAACGATGCTCTCATCCAAAGAGAACGCATCGGATCTGATCCCGAAAGTGGTCTCCACTTTTCACGTCCGAGGCTCTAGCACATTGTTCGGGGCGGACCCGGAGAGCCGCGTCAGCGGCCTGCTTTCGTGCGCACGATGCGCCCGGCTCTCTTCCGATCGAGATCACCGGGACAAGCCCGGTGATGACGTGGAGAGGTGAAACGGGCCGGTGCGAACACCCTCCCCACGTCATGGCACCCTCCGCCCTTCCTGCCACCCTCCGCACGTCATGGCCGGCCTTGTGCCGGCCATCCCGATAAGGTGAAGCGGGGCGCCTCTCCGAAGCGGGATCACCGGGACAAGCCCGGTGATGACGTGGTGTGTATGTGGT
>NZ_JAMXFI010000140.1:0-21359 GCF_025460875.1 Microvirga yunnanensis | reverse complement strand
CTGCTCTGCGGCACAGGGCAACTCCCTGGCTCCGGCTGGCGCAAGTGCAACGGCAACCGCCACCAACTTAACCTGAGCTGTCCGAAGCGGCTCAGGCAGAATTTGTCATTTGTGATTAGACCATCTCGACCTTCCAGCGCATGGCGTACCAGTCGAGCATCTGGATTGCGTCGGCGCGGGAACGCACTGGCCGATCCGTGATCAGCTTCCAGTCAATCCGCGCCCGGTCTTTGGGGGTGTGACGTTCCTGCGCGTGGATCACCGTCAGGGTGAGAGCCGGATAGCGCTTCTGCTTGCCGATCGGCGGCAGAACATGGATGCGGCGATACCTGAGCTCCACCACCGCCAGGCTCACAGCGCCGTTTGGGCTGCGGACCTCAACCTGATGCCGTCCTTTGACCTTCACCTCCTGCATCTCGTCCGCAATGGTGTGCTGGCCATCACCCGCCAGCCGATCCACGCAGGTCCGCACCAGGAAGTGCGTGCCCAAAGCCTGAGCCGTGCAGAAGAACTCGTAGATGTCGTTCTCGCGGTCGCCGATATGGATGCAGCGTTCCGGCGCGCCAAACAGCGCCACGGACTGCTTCATGCACTCGAGCCAGCGGATGCTCTCCTTCTGGTCGATCGGCACCCGGGTCGGGTTGATCCTGCGCTTGAGTTCCTTGGTGCCTTTGAACTGAGCTCTCGTCCAGACCTTGATCGCCGACAGCCCGAGTGGCAGCCCCTCTGCGGTTACGGCCAGGCAGGAGTGCATCAGCAGCCCGCACACCGTGTGCATCCTGTAGCGGCCTTCCTTGTCGCGCCCGCTGTTGACCCGGCAGGTGGACCCAATCCGCTGGGGCTGTGCGCGCTGGTAGGACAGTTCCGTCGTGTCCTGAAGGACCAGGATCGGGCCATCGACCGCAGCAAAGCGGCTGCGGGTGGCCTGGAAGTGGCCCTGAAGGATCGCGTGCTCGGAGACTTTGGCATTGGACAGGAAGCGATAGGCTGCTTTGGTGTTGGCCCAGTCCTGGCAGGCCAGCGGGAGGCTGCCTCCGACGGCGCCGGCAATCTGGACGAGAAGCTTGCGGAGGCGCCGGCCGAGACGTTGATCGGGCAAGCTGCAGCCGGCGAGCTCCCGATCGACCCAGGCGACGATATCCGCAGCATCGTCAAGGGAGTGGGGTGCCGGGAGCGAGGCCCTCGTCATGGTGTGGCACCCGCACAGCCGCAGCTTCGCGGGCCAGAGATCACCTGACATGATCCCGGCCTGCGGGTCTGAGCATGATTACGGGAGGGATGAGATAGAACCCAGTCCATGGGGCACCTCTCTCCAGGGATGAGGAGCCAGACAGGGAATCATGCCGGGTTCAGCCAGGCAAGCGCTGCCGTTCAACGCCAGAATTGTGGGTAATTGCAAGCCGAGCAGGTGCATATGTCCATCCCCAAGGCGATCGCGCTGTTGGGCATCGGCCGGCAGAACCTTCGCCTCATCCCCGTCGACAAAGACTTCCGGATGCGGACGGATGCACTGGAGGCGGCGATCGTCGAGGACAAGGGAGCGGATCGGACTCCCATCGCCATCGTAGCAACCGCCGGCACGGTGGCGACCGGCGCCATCGATCCCCTATGCGAGATCGCGGAGATCGCTCACAGGGAAGGTCTATGGTTGCATGTCGATGGCGCTTATGGGGGCTTGGCGGCCCTTGCAGTGCCAGAACAGTTTCAAGGATTGTCGTCGGCAGACTCTCTCTCGTTGGACGCGCACAAATGGCTCTACCAGCCGCTCGATTGTGGCTGCCTGCTTTATGGCGATCCGGCTCGTGCGCGTCAGACCTTCGCTGGCAGTGGCGACTATGTGAGGATCTTCAACCAGGATTGCGATGAGGCCTTCGCCTTCTTTGACGAGTCATTCGAACTCTCCAGGCGCTTCCGAGCGCTGAAGCTCTGGATGTCGCTCCAGTACCATGGACGCCAGGCATTCCGCGAAGCCATCCGGCGGGATCTTCACCATGCCCAGATGCTGGCGCAGGCTGTTGCCACGCAGCCGGGGCTGGAAGTGCTGTCGCCCGTGACATTGAGCGCAGTATGCTTTCGCCATCGCACCAAGGACAACGAGGCGATTCTTCGGCGCGTGATCGATCGCGGCCGCGTGTACCTCTCGAATGCAACAATCAACGGACAGTTTGCGCTGCGGGCGTGCTTCGTCAACCACAGGACGACGGCTGCCGATGCCCTTGCCATCGTGGAGGAAATCATGTCTGCCGCCGACGAGCTCAATGGTTGAGGAAACCGCACGTTCTCGCAATGTCGCATGCAGGTTACCCAAGACTGCCGGGGCAGATCCCTTAAATGCCGCCCGGCTCTCGGCGCATGAGGTGATCCTCGACCTTGGTTACGTCAGGCACGTTCTCGGCGGCGATCCGCAGAGCACGCC
This sequence comes from Microvirga yunnanensis, assembly GCF_025460875.1. Classification (NCBI taxonomy): domain Bacteria; kingdom Pseudomonadati; phylum Pseudomonadota; class Alphaproteobacteria; order Hyphomicrobiales; family Methylobacteriaceae; genus Microvirga; species Microvirga yunnanensis. Next base: position 18,943 of record NZ_JAMXFI010000140.1, on the reverse strand, counting down.
GTTCCTCCTCGCTGCGCACGAAGCCGAACAGGTGGACGGTACCGTTCTCCACCACGATGTTCTTGGTCAGCATGGAAGCCCACGGCTGCGCCCTCAGATCGGCGATAAGCCGTTCCCGGATCGTGCGGTCGTCGGCGCTCACGTCCTTCGATATGTCCGTGGCGGCCAAGGCCTGGAGCAGGTTGCCGCGCGAGACGATGCCGATGAGCCGCCCATCGCGTACCACAGGGACACGCTTGATTCCGTACTTCTCCATCCGGCCGGCGATGTCTGCGAGGGACGTGGTGTCCGGGACGGTGATCACCCGGGCGGTCATAACGTCCTTCGTGGTGCGCGCATGGGTCTTGGCGTAGTCGCGCGCCAAGGCATCCTCGCCGCTGAGCAGCCGCAACCACCAGGAGCGGCGCTTCTCACCGATCGTGCCGGCATGACCGATCAGGTCGCCCTCGCTCACAATGCCGACCACCTTGCCATCGGGGTCCACCACGGGAGCTCCGCTGATGCCGCTCTCGTGGAGGAGGCGGGCGACATCCGGCACCGGGGTCTCGGGCGAAACGGTGATGACGGGAGTCGTCATAACGTCGTTGGCGGTCAGCATGATGCAGCTCCTATAGGTTGGTGAACATCGGTCAGCGGCTTATGACGCTGGTGATGCCCTCGAGCAGGGCGCCGTCTTCCAAGGGCTTCTCGAGCACCAGCCGGAAGCCGGCCCGCAGGGCACGCTCGCGCAGGCGCGGGGAACCCGGCGTGGTGATCAGGATCGCGGGGAGCGCAACATGACGCTCGCGCAGCCTGTCCATGAGAGCGATGCCGTCCATTCCAGGCATCGTGAGGTCGACGACAAGGCAGCCGGTTGGAGGCAGCGCTCCATCCGCGAGGAGTTGGGCACCATCCTCGTAGAGGCGCACCTCGAAGCCCTCCTGTTCCAGGGCGAACTTCAGCGCCTGCCGGACGGCGGCGTCATCGTCGACGACAAGGACCGGCTCCGTGATCGTGGGCATGGTGAAGCCTGATGTTGTGACGAGGTCACCTTACGCCATCCGCGACACGCCGCGGTTGATCTGTATCAAGCAGCGACTGTCGTCCGGCTCAGGAGTTTTCCGTAGGCGTGCAAGGATGCCGCGAATGCGGTAGGCTGCTCCTCCTGATGCTGGTGTCCTTTCAAATCCGTCGATGCCTGTGTCCCAACCTGCCGGCCGGCGCGCGTGATCGCACTCTCGGTTTCCGCGCTCTTTGGGCCGGAGGCATCGACCCGCGTGAAGGAGCCGCTGGAACGGAGGCGGTTTGAGATTCGTTGAATACGATTCAGAAAGGAGGAGCAGATCGTGCCTCGCTTCGTTGACAAGCCGTTCGACTGGGTGGCGATCCTCGCCTTGGCTTCGGGCGCCGCCGTGCTGGTGCCGAGTCTTGCGGCACTCGGCATGACACTGGTAGCTGTGATCCGCGCCCTCATCTGACAGAGGCTGTGCGCCGCGCCCCGGTGTCGAACGGGGCCCGAGATGTGGGGAACATCACCTTTCCGGACGGGTCTGACTTTCGTCACCCGGATCCTCTTCAAGAAGGACCCGTTCCGCCGCTCCATCCAGATCGTCGTATTGCCCATTGCGGAGGGACCACAGGAAGGCAGCCAGGCCGGCCAGTCCCATGCCGAGCGCGATGAGGATCAACCACCACATGGAACCCATCCGATCCTCCTCCGGGTCCTTGGCCTCACCTGGCCTTGCGGGCCGGTAACAGCCTCATGGCGTTGGCGACGACGATGATCGACGACGACGACATCGCGACCGCCGCAACCAGAGGCGTCACGTAGCCCAGCACGGCCACGGGCACCGCCAGGGCATTGTAGCCAACTGCCAGGGCAAAGTTCTGGAAGATCAACCGCCGGGACCTGCGTGAGATCCCAAGGGCATCGCTAACGGCGGACAGGCTTTCGTTCAGGAACACAAAGTCCGCGGCATTGCGGCCGATGTCGGCTGCGGTGGCGGGAGCCATGGACACGTACGCAGCCGACAGGGCGGGCGCGTCGTTCAGGCCGTCCCCGACCATCAAGACCTTTTGGCCTGCGGCCTCATGCGCCGCGACCCGCGCCACCTTGTCCGCCGGCAGGAGCCCGGCCGCGAAGTCACGGATCCCAAGCCTCGACGCTAAGTTCTTGACCACAGCCTCACGGTCACCGGAGAGGACTTCCACCGCCAGTCCCTGACGCGCCAGGTTGCTCACCGTCTCCGGCGCCTCCCGGCGGACGCGGTCCTCCAACATGAAGGTCGCCAGCGGCTCGCCGTCTCGCGCCAGGACCGAAATCGAGGCGGCTGCGGAGGCGTCGTCCCAAGCCCCTTGCCCAGCCGCCCAGTCCGGCCTGCCGAGCCGGTACGTGACCCCGCCCAGCCAGGCTTCGAGCCCGAGGCCGGGGACCTCCTCGATCCGGTCGAACGCCGGGACCTGAGACACTCGCTGCGCCGCGGCCGCGGCAATCGCCTGTGCCGCCGGATGACGCGAGCCCATGGCCATTCCCAAGGCAACCTGCATCGCCGTCGGCGCCACCTCGTCGGCATTGACCAGGGTGGGCCGACCCAGCGTCAGGGTGCCGGTCTTGTCGAAGGCCACGCCGTCGATCTCGGCCAAGCGCTCCAGGGCGGAGCCGTCCTTGATCATGATCCCCCGTTCGAACAGGCGGCGCGCGGCGACGACCTGCACGAAGGGAACCGCCAAGCCCAAGGCACAGGGGCAGGTGATGATCAGCACTGCGATGGCGATGGTGACGGACACATGCCAATCCCCGCTGACGAACAGCCAACCCAGGAAGGACAGCAGGGCCAACGTGTGGACGACGGGCGAGTACAGCGCCGCGGCGCGGTCGGCCAGCCGCCGGTAGCGGGCCCGCCCGCCCTCGGCTGCCTCCATCATGCGGACCATCTCCGCCAGGAAGGAGTTCTCGGCACGCGCCGTCGCCCGGATGGTGAGCGGCCCCGTGAGGTTCATCACGCCTGCCTGGACCGCTGACTCCGGGGCGGCCCATCGGGGTGCCGTTTCCCCCGAGACGAGCGAGCAATCAAGCTCAGACATGCCCAGTTCGACCACGCCGTCGACGGGAATCCGCTCACCGGCGGCGACGAGCACCGCGGCGCCTGGCTCGATCTCCAACACCGGGAGGTAGAGCGGCTGCCCGTCCCGGATGACCGTGGCACCGGCGGGGGCGAGCCGCGCCAGGCCCGCGACGGCGGAGCGCGCCCGCTCGCGCATCATATGGTCGAGCATGCGCCCGATGAGCAGGAAGAACAGCAGGGAGGTCGCGGCATCGAAGTATACATGCGGCGCGTTGTGGCGCGTGTCGTAGAGGCTGAGGGCGAAGGCGAGCGACACGCCGATGGAGATCGGCACGTCCATGTTGGTGCGGCCATGGCGCAGCGCCGACCAGGCCGAGGTATAGAAGATCCGGCCGGAGTAGACGAGAGCCGGGAGCGCGAGAAGGGCCGAGATCAGATGGAAGGCCTGGCGCGTGTCGGCATCGGCCCCCGACCAGACCGACACCGACAGGAGCATGATGTTCATCGCGCAGAAGCCCGCCACCGCCAGCGCCCGGACGAGGCGCGCCAGTTCGGGATCCTTTGCATCCTGCTCCAGGGCAAACAGGTGGGCCTCGTAGCCGATCCCGCGCAGGGCGCCGATCAGGTCGGGCGGCCCGCCATCGGCGGTGTTCCAGCGGACCGCGACACGCTTGGTCGACAGGTTGACCCGGGCGGCCTCGACGCCGGGCAGCTTCGCCAGCGTCCGTTCCACCGCCGCGATGCAGGCGGCGCACTTCACCCCAGGCACCGATAGGTCCGTCTGCCGCGTGCCGTCGCCGAGGTCGCGGCTGGCCAGCCGGATTTCGTCCCGCAGGATCCCCGATAGCTTCGGTTCCCCGAGCGCCGCCTGCACGTCGACGGGCGCGCAACAGGTCATCGCCATCCTCCCCAAGGCCTGGCGCTTCGCCTGCGCATCAGCGCATCGCCCGATAGGCATGCCAGGTGGCATGGCCCAGCAGCGGGAAGATGACGATGAAGCCGAGGAAGCCGGTCACGGCGCTGACCGCGAACAGCGCCAGCACGACGGCGCCCCAGGCGATCATCGGGGTGAGATTGTTCCACACCATGGCCATGCTCGTGCCCATCGCCGTCAGGGCGTCTGTGCGCTGGTCGAGCAGCATCGGGATCGAGAACACGCTAATCGCGAACCCGAAGGCCGCGAACAGCCCGCCGATGAGCGTCCCGACGATGAGCATCGCCCAACCGACCGGCGTCGTGAGAAGGATGCCGACGACCCCGTCGAACCCCGGGAATGGCCGGACGCCGAAGAACAGGGCGTAGATCAGAACTGCGGCTCGATTCCAGAGCAGCATGAGAAGGCAGAGCAGCAGCCCGGTGAAGAAGATCTGCGCCCCAGCCCGGGGCCGCACGAGCAGCATGGTGCCCAGCGTCGGGTGCTCCCCGGCCTCCAGAGCGCGGCTCTTCTCGTAGAGGCCGATGGCCATAATCGGCGCGACGATCATGTAGCCGGCGATGGCGGGGAACAGGATGTAGTCCCGCCCCGAGGCGATCAGCGTCCAGGCGAGGATGAGCGTGATGAAAAACACCGCGATGCCATAGGCCAAGCTGAGACCGGGTTGGACCAGAAGGTCGCGCCAGCCCGCCTGCAACCAGTCGAGTGCCGCCTGTGCCGGCAGGTGGCGCTGCCGCGCCGGGTTGCGGGTTTCCTCAATTCCGGAGGTCTCGCTCAGCAACCCGTACGATCTGTCCGCTTCGCTCATCTGTTTTCCCCGAAACCGTGCATCGCTCGATCGTCCTCAACAGGCGGGCTTTGCTGCCCGGTATTCCCCCGCCTGGGAGCCGGCCTCCTTCAGGTGGGCAACGCAGTCGGGCTGGGAGGCCACCGCGACGTAGACGAGATGCGCGTTGGCGGCCACCACGACGAGCAGCACAACCGCCACCAGGAGCCATGCCAGCAAAGGCCACTTGGCCCGCTTCGCCATAAGGCTAGCCGTCATGGCCGCTTCTCCCCCAAGGACACGACGTACAGGGCCAGGATCTTGATCTCCGCCGGGGTCAGGCGCTCATCCCAGGTTGGCATGTGGCCCTGCCGCCCACCATGGATCGTGTTGATCAGGGTCTGGAGGTCGCCGCCGTAAAGCCAGAACTGATCGGTCAGATTAGGGGCGCCAACCTCGCGGTTGCCCTTGCCGTCCTCGCCGTGGCAGGCCGCGCAGGTGGTGAGGAAAATCTCCCGACCGGCCTTCATCTGCTCGAGGTTCTGCGGCGTGGAGACCGCCGGGTTGGACAGGGATTGGACATAGGTCGCGACGTTGGCAACTTGGGTGCGGTCGAGGATCGCGTCGCGCCCGAAGGCCGGCATCTGAGCGACTCGGGTGTTCTGATGGGTGGAGTTGATGCCAATCCGCATGGTCTCGGCGATCTTCTCCGGTCCTCCGCCCCAGAGCCAGTCCTCGTCGGTCAGGTCTGGATAGTTGGCGCGGCCCCGTCCATCGGCCCCGTGGCAGGCGGCGCAGTTGTCGCCGAAGAGCTGGCGGCCGGTCGTCCGGACAATCTTCATCAGATCCTCGTTGGCGAGGATCTCCTCGAAGCTCGACGTTTCGATGGTCTTCATCCAGGCCGCCCGTTGGGCTTGGGCTGCGGTCAGATCCTGCTCCACGATCTCGCGCTGGTTGGTGTTCAGCAGACCCTTGGTGTAGGTCGTGATCATCGGCCAGGTCGGCATCAGGATCCACCAGAGCAGCGCCCACACGTGCGTGACGATGATGAACATCAGCACGCCGCGCGGCACGGGCGTGTCGAGCTCCTTGATGCCGTTCCATTCGTGCCCCGTCGTCGGGCGGCCGCTGACGGGATCGCGTTCCTCTACTGCCATGGCCTGTCGTCCTTACCCAGGATGTTCCGCTTGGCGTCGTCGAACTTCTTCCGGTTGCCTGGCCAGAACGCATAGACCACCACGCAGATGCTGAACGCGATCAGGTAGAACAGCCCCCAGCTCTTGGAGAATCCGACGAGGGTGTCATGGTCGATATCCATCAGCCGTCCTCCTGCCCATCGTCAATTGGTGGGATTGGGCGCCTGTTGCGGCGCGGCCGTGTTGGAATAGGCGGCATCGGTCAGCCGCCCGAGCACCTGCAAGTAGGCGACCAGGGCGTCCATCTCGGTGAGCTGGGTAACCACCCCGTCGAAACCGCTGACCTGGGTCTTCTCGCCATAGCGTTGGGTCACCCCGGCCGCGAACGGGCTGTCGGGCGCCGCCTGCCCGAAGGCGTCGCCGGCGGCATTCGCGATCATCTCGTCCGTATAAGGCACGCCGAGCGACCGCTGTGCCCGCAGATGCCGTCCGAGATCCTCCGTTTCCAGGGCGGTGCGGGCGAGGAAGCCGTAGGCCGGCATGTTCGACTCCGGCACCACGGAACGCGGATTGGTGAGGTGGGCGACATGCCAGAAGTCGGAGTACTTGCCGCCGATGCGGGCGAGATCCGGACCCGTCCGCTTCGAACCCCATAGCATCGGGTGGTCGTACTTGGACTCCACCGCCAGCGAGTAGGGGCCGTAGCGCTCGACCTCGTCCCGCAGGGTGCGGATCATCTGGCTGTGGCAGGCATAGCAGCCCTCGCGGACGTAGATGTTGCGGCCGGCCAACTCCAGCGGGGTGTAGAGGCGCAGGTCCGGTGCCTCCTCGACGGTCTCGTGGATGGTGAAGAGTGGCGCGATCTCGACGAGGCCGCCGACGCTGGCGGCGGCGATGATCGCGACGACGAAGCCGATGGCGGTGCGCTCGAGCTTGCGGTGAAACAGTTCGGCCATGGGGTCACTCCGCCGGGGTCGCCGCGGTGCCGGGGGCCAGCCCCGTGTCCGGCACGTCCGCCCGCCTGTCGGCGGCGGGTACCGCACGCACCGTCATCCAGATGTTGAAGGCGGCGACCATGGCGCCGAGCAGGAACAGCAGGCCGCCGAAGGCGCGCGCGATGTAGTACGGGTACATGGCGACGAGCGAGTCGAGGAAGGAATAGGCGAGCGTGCCCTCCTGCGTGTAGGTGCGCCACATCAGGCCCTGGAGGATGCCCGAGTTCCACATCGCGAAGACGTAGATGAGGGTGCCGGCGACGGCGAGCCAGAAGTGGACCTCGACCAGCCCCGGCGAATACATCCGCTCGCGCTTCCACAGCGAGGGCACCAGGGTGTAGATCGAGCCGAAGGTGATGAACGCCACCCAGCCGAGCGCCCCGGCATGAACGTGCCCAACGGTCCAGTCGGTATAATGGGAGAGCGCGTTGACCGGCCGGATCGCAAGGAACGATCCCTCGAAGGTCGACAGGCCGTAGAAGACCACCGCCACGAAGATGAAGCGCAGGGTCGCGTCATCACGGACCTTCTGCCAGGCGCCGTTGAGGGTGAGCAGCGCGTTGCCGGCCGAGGCCCAGGAGGGAACGAGCAGCATCACCGAGAACGTCATGCCGAGGTTCTGCACCCAGTGGGGCAGGGCGGTGTAGTGCAAGTGGTGCGAACCCGCCCACATGTAGAAGAAGGTGATACCCCAGAAGCTGAGGATCGACAGCCGGTAGGAGAAGATCGGGCGCTGCGCTCGGACAGGCAGGTAGTAGTACAGCATGCCGAGGAAGCCGGCAGTCAGGAAGAACGCCACCGCGTTGTGGCCGTACCACCACTGCACCATGGAATCCTGCACGCCAGCCCAGATTGTGTAGCTTTTGGCCTGGCCGAACGAGACCGGGATGGCGAGGTTGTTGACGATGTGGAGAATGGCCACCACGACGATGAACGCCATGAAGTACCAGTTGGCGACGTAGATGTGCGGCTCCTTGCGCCGGGCGATGGTGCGCAGGAAGAGCACGAAGAAGGTGACCCAGACGACCACCAGCCACAGGTCGGCGTACCATTCCGCCTCGGCGTACTCCTTCGACTGGGTCACGCCCATGAGGTAGCCGGTGACGGCGAGGGTGCAGAAGAGGTTGAAGCCAAGCAGCACGAACCACGGGCTGATCTGGCCTGCCAGCCGGGCGCGGGACGTCCGCTGCACGACGTGGAACGCCGTCGAGATCAGGGCATTGCCGCCGAACCCGAAGATCACGCCGGTTGTGTGCGTCGGGCGCAGGCGCCCGAAGGTCGACCAACCGGCGTCGAAGGCGAGGTCCGGCCACGCCAGTTGCGCGGCCGTCCAGACGCCCATGAACATGCCGAAGATCGCCCAGGCCAGGGTCAGGGCGATGCCGACCTTGATTGGGTCGTCGTAATACTGCGTCCGGCGGTCCGTGCCCGGTTCGGGTTCGTAAAAGGATCGCATGACGAGGGCCGCGAGGCCGGTGCTGAAGAGAAGGACAACGACGCCGTGCATGCCGAGCGGATCGGAACCTCCGGCGGCAGCCATGGCCACGCCGACGACGAAGAGGCAAAGGAGGATCACCAGGGCGGTCTGGCGTTCGCCGGAGGTTAGCTGCTGAACCATGTCGATCTCACTTCGTGGGGACGGGGACATTCGATCATGTGAACTTTGGCGGCGTTTCTCATCCTGTCAGGGCGGGTGGTGCCGGAGGCGCAAGTCTAACATTCATGCTTAAGCTTTTTAACTGGCAGCCAGCGGTGCGACGTCAACCGTCCTCCCTGCGACGCGATGCGGTATCGGCTTGCACCCTGCCGTTGACTGCCTACGAGACCGGGGCGGTGCCCTCCGCTCCACCATGTCAGGCCCCCACGGAGCGGGATCTCGCCCCTGCGGGAAGAATGGACCCATCCATGCCTCGTCCCAACTCCGGTAAATCCCCTAGGAGAGCCGGTACGAAACCGGAGCCAGGGGAGGATTGTCTGCGGAGCTCCCTGAGACGTCATGGCTTCGGCGACGGAGCGTCTTCACGGGGTGGCCCGGGCTCGGACACCGAGGCCATGGCCCGATCCTGGTAGGCGCGATCTTCTCGATTACCGTGACCCCGGTAGCGTTGAGGCTCGCGGATGCAGTCCGCAGGCGAACGGCGAGATGTGATGTCGGTCGAGAACGGAGTCGTCATCACGGACGGCGTCCGGATCACGCTGCTCGAGGACACCTCGTCCCCCTGCATGTATCAGGTTGGTTCTGTCCCCATGGGGGCTGTCGCATCTTACAGTCCTGCCGGAGAACCGAGTCCCTGCGGGAGCGGCTCGGTGATTGTTCTGAAGTTTCGCGCCAGGATCGCCCCGGCCATTCACCAAGCCGCGAACCGATGTCCTGTCGTGAGGGCGGAGGCCTTCTTGCCCGAAGCATCGAACTGCTTCAGATAGGCGGTCAGGTCCTTAATCTTCTGCTCGTCCTTGATCCCGGGGAAGATCATCTTCGTGCCGGGAACCTTGGCCTTGGGATCCTTGATGTATTCCGCGAACGTCGCCTCGTCCCAGGTCAGGCCGGAGTTCTTGTTGGCCGGGGTGTAGTTGTAGCCCTCCACCGTGCCGGCCTTGCGGCCGATAACGCCGTTGAGCTCGGGACCGACCGCGTTCTTGGCGGTCTCGCCGATCTGGTGGCAGGCCTTGCAGGGGGCGAACACCTTCTCGCCTGCCGCAGCATCCTGGGCCTGGGCCGCTGCCGGGGCGAATACGAGGAGGAGGGGGAGGATCACGGCAACACGCATGGAAGGCTCCTTCGGTGGGAGTGGTCGGGGCACGGCCGGGACCGTGCGGCTGATATCCGGGAAGTCATAGGCTGAACCGCCAGGCCTCCCGGTGCCCGAGCGGGTCAATGATCGGCAACGGCGGCCATTCCCGGGCCACCGTCCCTGTGGCGTCACGCGCGAACGACCAGCCTTTCTCCCGACGCCGTGACTAGGTGCACCCGGCCCGTTCCCAGACGGGCCAGCACCCGGCCGATCCCGTCGGGCGGCATCAGGCTGAAGGCAGTCGACAGGGCATCGGCGGCGGTCGCCGTCGGCATCACGACGGTCACGCTGCGGTACAGGTGCGCCGCTCCGCCGGTGCGCGGGTCGAACAGGTGGTTGAAGCGACCCGCGGGATCGAAGCGGAAGCCGTAGCTGCCGGAGGTGGCGACTGCCTGGTTGATGGCGTCGAACGTTTCGAGGATCCTCTCAGGCCGGTCCGGGTCGGCAATGCCGACGCGCCAGGGCTGGCCCGACGGATGCGCGCCGATGGCCCGCGGCTCGCCCATGTCGACCAGGGTGTGCTCGATCCCCTCCGCGCGCAGGAGGTTCACCACCCGGTCGGTAGCGTAGCCCTGGGCGATGCCGTTCAGGGTCAGGCCCATGCCACGCCGGGGGAGGGCGATCCGGTCCGCACCGAAGACGACCCGGTCGAATCCGACCTTGGCTAGGGCCGCGCTCACCTCGGCCGCCGGCGGGCCCTCGGGGGCAGCGTCCGGTTCGGAGAAATGCGTCCGATAGAGGGTCCACAGCGCCTGCACCGTTGGGTCGAAGGCGCCGTCCGTCAGGCCCCCGTAGCGGCTGGCCTCCTTGAGGACCGTGACGAGATCTGCGGGCGGCGCGACGAGGATTCCTTGCCGGTTGAGGGTCGCGATCGCCGAGTCATCGCGGTAGAGGCTGAATACCCCTTCGAGCCGACGCACCTCGGTGAGCGAGCGTTCGATCAGGCGCCCGGCGGCGGCACGATCGTGGTGATGGACCTGCATCGTCGCCACGGCGCCCATGGCCTGGCCCTGCCAGGTCACGAGCTGAGCGTCCGCCTTGGGCGCACGGCCGAGCGGCAAAAGGCCTTGGCGAAGGCCTCGTTGACCTCGCCGATGGTCAGCGACAGGCGGCGGACTGAGCCATCGCCGAGAAGGGTCTGCCAGTCGCGGACCTCGCTCTTCGACAGATCGAGGATCTTCACGGCTTGCGGGGCAGCGGATGCGGCGGCCTGTCCGCCCGTGCCGAGGCGGCCGCTGCGGAAGAGCCGCACGGCAGAGCGCACGACGCTGTCGCTCATGACGAGCACCGTCACGGTCGCGCCGCTTACGATGTCGACCTGGGGCGGACGCTCCGCGCCGGTCGCGATCGGCTTCATGTTCTTGCCGACCAGCGTGTTCACGGCGGCAACGATGCGCCGCTCGGGAATGCCAACGAGGACGATCGGTTCCTTATGGTCGACGAGCTTGATTCCGGTGATGACGCCGTTCGGATCGATGCCGACGAGGATCTGGACCGGCTTGCCGGAATAGCCGACCGCGCTGGTGAAGTCGGAGTTCAGGTAGACGTAGCCGAGCAGGCGGTCGCCCTGATGGACGAGCGGCGGATTGCCCTGAGGCGCTCCGAAGCGGTCAGCCCCGGGGAAGAACTCGGACGGCTGCGCCTTGGGGAGGAACTCCATCACCCGCCCCGCTGCCATGCCGGGGCCCGTCCAGAGGAAGAGCATCACGGCCCCCAGCAGCGCCATGATCCGCAATGCGAACCCTGCCTGGCGACCTGTATTCGCAAGACGTCGGTCGGGGTCGAGCGAGCGCGCTTTTGCCAACGGGGGACCGTCCAAGATAGCGTTTGTGCTTCCGAACAGAAAATATTCAGCGGCCTTGGATCGGATCGGTTCCCATGGAAGGCCGCGATCTTTCCGGGGCCGTTGAAATCGATCTCGCATGGCCCACAACCATCATGCTTCGTGCGGTCGGGCGAACATTGATCTGCATCAAACTCACCGCAGGAAAGATGACCTGTCAATGTTCCTGAATTGCCAGGAGAGGACGATGTCGCTGCTGAAGCGGGAACCCGCAGACTCCGTAAAGTCCATGGAGGAGCTGTTCGCCATCGCCGCCGCTATGGAGCAGGAGGCGGCAACTCGCTATGCCGGGATCGCCGTGCGCATGCGGCAGGAGGGCGATCCCGCGCTGGCCGAGGTGTTCGAGCGCCTGTCCGCCGACGAACGGGACCATCTCGCCAGCGTCGTGCACTGGTCGGAGAGGACCAAGGGGCAGGCCCCCGATCCGGCCCGGATCCGCTGGGAATTTCCGGAGACCTTCGATGACGAGGGCGCTGCGGCGGCCCACCCCCGCCTGCTCAGCGCCTACCGCGTGCTCTCCATGGCGGTACGCAACGAGGAGCGCGCCTTCGCCTTCTGGAGCTATGTCGCCGCCCACGCGGTGGTGTCCGAAATCCGCCAGGCGGCGGAGGCCATGGCGCACGAGGAACTGGGGCATGTGGCGACCCTGCGGCGGGAGCGGCGGAGCGCCTTCCATGCCGAACGCACGTACGCCGGGGCGGTGGACGCGGACGGCCCCGTGAACCTTGCGGTGCTGGAGCGGCGGCTTGCCGACCAGCTCGAAGACCTTGTGGCCATGGCGGCCGCGCAGGAGCGCGCTCGCCTCCAGGCATTCGTGGACGAGGCGAGGCGGCACGCGGACGAGCTCGAGCGATCGCCGATCGCCATGGGGGCGGCGGCGCCCGCGATGGAGACGGTGACCGATCCGGTGGCCCTGGCCGAGCTGCTGACCGACCGCTATCTCGAGGCCGGTGATGCCCTGCGCGACGAGGAGGCACTGCGTCGGATGCCCGATTGCCTGCTTCCATACCGTCGAGGACGCCTGTCGCGAACACGATATCGACCACGCGGTTTTCCTGGCCGACCTCAGGACGGCTGCCCGTTCGGAGGCCAATGCAGGGCCCGTCCGATCCTGACGGACCCGTTGCGCCGCATGGTCCGCCAAGGCTTGTTCAGCCAGGCGAGCCCTCGGCAAGCAGCAGCAGCTTGTGCGGCTCGCGGATCATGATCCTCTGGCGTCCGCCTTCGACGAGACCCTGGCTCTCGCAGGCGCTCAGGACGCGGCTCACGGTGAACATCGTGGCACCCGTCATCTCGGCAAGGTCCTGGCGCGTGATCGGGAAGTCGATCTGGACCCCCGCCTCGACCTTGCGCCCGGCCTGTTGCGCCAGCCGGAGCAGGGCATGGGCGATGCGGCGCTCGACCTGCTCGGTCGACATCTCGACCACGCGGGTGTGGGCGTCCTGGAGCCGGCTGCCCACAGACTGGAGGGTGTTGACAGCCAGGCCGGGATGCATCGCCACGAGGCGGGGCCACGCGGCCGAGGGCCAGACCAGGGCGATACTGTCCACCACCGCCATCGCGGTTGCCGGATAGGTCCTGCGGCCGATGGCCATGGCCACGCCGAACACCTCGCCCGGCGTGACGAACCTGACTACCACCTGCTGCCCGTCGGGGGTGAGCTTGAACACCCGCAGGTTCCCATGCAGCAGGACGAAGAACGAATGCGCCTCCTCGTCCTGCTGGAACACGTTCGTTCCCCTGGGATAGCGCACCGACTGCGCCTCCTGGAGCATCCCGTCGATCTGCTCCGGCGCCAGTCCGGCGAAGAGCGGAAGTCCTTCGACGAGGGAACGATCGACGTTGGCCATTCACCTGCCCTTACCGAAGCGGTCCGCAGGCTCGGTGCCTGCGTTCCGGAAGGCATACCGGGACAACGGCCGAGCCCCACGTTCCGTTCGAATACCTGTACTCGCCCTGCTTGCCACGGCGCAATCAAAACACCTGACCGGGTGCGCCTCTCGCGCAAAAGCGCCAACTCCTTGCGCCAGATCAATCACGCCTGTTCGGGCAAGGCTTATCACCTTCCCAAGAGCTTCGGACAGGAGCTCATCGGTTTCGCAATGCAATAGGAGACAATCATGCAGAAGGTCATCGTGCTCGGCGCCATCGTGGCAGCCCTCGGCTTCGCGGGTGCAGCCAGCGCGGCCGAGGTCGAGGTGAAGATGCTCAACAAGGGCACTGAGGGCGTCATGGTGTTCGAGCCGGCGCTGGTGAAGATCAGCCCAGGCGATACCGTGAAGTTCGTCGCCGCGGACAAGGGTCACAACGTCGAGGTCATCGACGGCATGCTGCCCGAGGGCGGGCAGAAGTTCGTCGGCAAGGTCAACGAGGAACTGGCCATCACCTTCGACAAGCCTGGCGCGTATGGCTACAAGTGCAAGCCGCACTACGGCATGGGCATGGTCGGACTGATCGTGGTCGGCGACGCGACCAACGTGGACCAGGCCAAGGCCGCCTCGCATCCAGGCAAGGCCAAGCAGGCCTTCGCGACTCTCTTCGACAAGCTCGCGTCGACCCAGACCGCCGCCAAGTAACACTTATTTCGTTTCATGTGTCGCCGTGACGATCCTGCCGCGGCGGCGCCAATGTTTTCGTAAATGTGATGCGGGAGGATCGATTATGGCTCCTATTCCCCGCCTGCGGGACTACAACGGTCCCGCGCTTCTCTCCTACGGCTTCCGACCGTTCTTCTTGTTCGGGTCGTTGTATGCCGGCCTCTCGATCTTGGCCTGGCTGCCGATGTTCTACGGCGAACTGGAGCTGTCGACCGCCTTCGCGCCGCGCGACTGGCACGTCCACGAGATGCTCTACGGCTATCTCCCGGCCGTGATCACCGGATTCCTGCTGACCGCGGTGCCAAACTGGACCGGACGCATGCCGCTTCAGGGCCGGCCGCTGCTCGTCCTCGTTTTGGCCTGGGGCGCCGGGCGCCTCGCCGTCACCACCTCGGCCTGGATCGGCTGGGAGGCCGCGGCGGTCATCGACAACACGTTCCTGCTGATCGTCGCGGCGGCCATGGGTCGGGAGATCGTCAAGGGCAGGAATTGGCGCAACCTCAAGATCCTGGTCGCGCTTGGCATCCTTGCCGTCGGCAACTTCATTTTCCACGTCGAGGCGCATGTCGCAGGTGCCGCCGACATCGGCATCCGCCTCGGCATCGCCGCCACCATGATGCTGATCATGCTTGTCGGCGGGCGCATCATCCCGAGCTTCACCCGCAACTGGCTCGCGCGCGAGAACCCTGGCCGCCTGCCGGCCTCGTTCGGCACCTTCGACGTCATCTCCATGATCGCTGCGGGCGTCGGCCTCGTGATGTGGATTGCCGCTCCTGACCGGAACGTGACCGGCGCTGCCCTGATCGCCGCCGGAATGCTCCAGGCCATACGGCTTGGCCGCTGGGCCGGGGATCGCACCTGGCGCGACCGTCTCGTCCTGATCCTGCACGTCGCCTACGCCTTCGTGCCGCTCGGCTTTGTGCTGACGGGACTGGCCTCCCTTGGGCTTCTGTCCAGCGCGGCCGGGATCCACGCTTGGTCGGGTGGCGCCATGGGCATCATGACCCTGGCGGTGATGTCGCGGGCGAGCCTCGGCCATACGGGGAGGGCGCTTGTCGCGACGGCCTCCATGCAGGGCCTCTACCTGCTGCTCGTCGCGGCCGCGCTCGCGCGGGTCTGCGCCGCGATCCATCCAACCTGGAGCGACGCGCTGCTGCACGTGGCGGGCGGTGCGTGGGCAGGAGCGTTCCTCGGCTTCGCCCTGGCCTACTGGAAGGTGTTCACGGGCCCGCGCGCAGCGGCCTGAGCCTGTGAAAAGCGCCGTTTGCTTGCGCTGGAGCAACGTCCGGACCTGCGGCCTCGGGCATCCTTGCCCGGCAACATGGGAGGCGACCATGGGTTTGGCAGCGACGATCAGGCAATGGCGATTGAACCGGGTGCGGACGCACGAATTCGATGCCCTCGGACCGGACCAAAGGGAATCACTGGCCCGCGATATCGGGGTTCCGGAGGACGTGGTGGTCCGCCTCGTGGCGCGGGGCGCGCAGGGAGGCGCGGAGCTGCCGCGGCTGATGCGGACCCTCTCCCTCGACCCCGAAAGGATCTGGCATGAGCAGCCCGCGCTGATGCGCGACATGAGCGTGACCTGCTCGGAATGTGCGGTCGTTGCCCGTTGCCAACGGGATCTCGAGTGCGGACAGGCGTCCCTGACCTACGGTGGGTACTGCCCGAACGCGGCGACGCTGCGGGAGCTGCGCGGTGAGCGGCCTGTCGATCTCAGCTTCTCCTGAGGCCGGGGCGACCGTAGCGAGCGGGCGAGACCCGGCAGGAATGGGGCCGTCTGGCGATGCGTCCCGATGACATCACTGTGGGGCACTGGATCCACGGCGGGAACGCTCACCGAGGGTGCCCGTTCCCGAGTGCATTCTGAACCGCCTGCTCGATCTCATCGATCCAGGCTGGATTGGGGAACGGGATCAGCCGGGCAAGATCGCCTTCCTTGGCGGCGGATCGGACCTGAGATGCCGCGGAGCGAGCCTGCTGGCGGTCGCCAAGTCGCGTGCAGCACAGGGCAATCATCTTGAGGGCGGGAATCCAGTGCGGGCGCACCGACAGGGCCCGGCGTGCCGTGTCCAGCCCGGCCTCGGCATTCCCCGAGAAGGTGTAGGCTACGGACAACAGGAACAGCCACGTGAAGTTCTGCGGATCGTAGGGGGAAAGCCGCAGCCCATGCTCCAGCGACGCGATCGCCTCCCGCAGGCGCCCGGTGCTCAGATATGCAGGCCCAAGCACCAGGGACCCCAGGGCGAAGCTGGGACTGAGGCTGATGGCGCGCTGAGCGGCCCGGATGGCGGTTTCGTACTCGCCGCCGAAGACATGAGTCACGGCTACGGCATAGTGCGAGTAGGGGTTCTTCGCATCGAGCTCGACAGCCCTCAAGCCGGCCTCCATCCCACTCCGCAGACCAGCCTCCGGATCGCTCCCCCAGCCGTAAGCGGCAAGACCGGCCTCAACCCGCGCCAGCCAGATGTAACCATCGGCGGAGTTGGGCTCGTCCTCAATGGCCTTCAGGAACAGCTCGCGGGCGCGGTGGTGCGAGACGGGCCGGATCTTGTGGAACTCCCACATGCCCCTGCGGACGAGATCCCAGGCGGTCAGGCTCTGCGACCGGTCCGCGCCGCGTTGGCCCTCGATCCTGAGGAGTTCGGGCTCGATGGCTCCCGCAACCTCCTCGGCGACCTGATCCTGGAGCGCGAGGATGTCGGTGACATCCCGATCGTAGCGTTCAGCCCAGATGGAGCTGCCGGTCTCCGCCTCGGTGAGCTGGGCCGAGACGCGGACGCGGGACCCGCTCTGGCGCACGCTGCCGCTGAGGATGTAACGGACGCCCAAGCGACGGGCGACCTGCTCGGTCTCGACGGCCTTGCCCTTGAAGGCGAAGGAGGAACTGCGGGACGTAACGAACAGCCAGCGGGTTTTCGTCAGGGCCGTGATGATGTCGTCCGTGATCCCGTCGGCGAAGTACTCCTGACCCGGGTCACCGCTCAGGTTGGCGAACGGCAGGACGGCGATGGAGGGCTTGTCGGTCTGGTCCTGGCCTGGCCGGGCTGCCTTCGGCTCGCGGGGCGAGATGTCCCCCGCTTTCAACGCATAGACGTGGACGGGCCGGGCGATGTTCTTGAGGCGCTCCTCGCCCCGGTCCTCGAACGGCAGGGACAGCTTGCCCTCGAGCTCATCGAACACCTTGCCGGAGATGCAGATGCCGCCGGGATCGGCCACACCCTCCAAGCGGACGGCGACGTTCACGCTGTCCCCGAGGATGTCGCCGCCCTCATCCAGCACGATATCGCCAAGGTTGATGCCCATGCGAAGCTGGATCAACCGGTCCGCGGTTTGGTCCCCTTCCAGATCGGTGACCGCGGTCTGGGCCTCGACCGCACACAGCACCGCCTCGACGGGGCTGGCGAACTCGAGGAGCACCCCGTCGCCCATTGTCTTCACCAGCCGCCCCTGATGCCGCGCCGCGGCGGGTTCGATGATGTCCGAGAAGACCGTGTGGATGGCCGCGAGCGTTCCTGGCTCGTCCTGCTCCATGAGACGGGAGGAGCCGACGACGTCGACGGCCACGACAACCGCAAGCCGCCGCAGTGACCTGGGCCTTGGATCGGCCATGGGCGTGTTCTCATGCCACCCGAGCAGCTTGCGCCGACGGTCTGCCCATGTCCACCGCCCGGTTCACCGGGGCCGGACGATGGCGACCCTACCCGAGGCTTGTCGGGGCGGGATGCGGGAGCAGCGAGGGTCCGGCCAGCAGCAGCAGCAGGACGGCGAGTGGGATGCAGGCCACGTAGCCCAGGTAGTGGAATCCGAGAGCCCCAATCACGCCGCCCGTGAAGAACGATCCCAGCAGCCCGGCCAGCAGGCGGAGCTTAGCCCGATCGGCCATGACGACGGGAGCCGCGCCGTCGGAGCGGTCCCGGTTCCAATAGACGAGCTTTCCGAGCTCAATGCCGAGGTCGGTGACCATGCCCGTCACATGGGTCGTCCGGATGCGGGCACCGGAGATCTTGGTCACGGTGGCATTCTGGAGACCCATGATGAAGCACAGCAGCGGTGCCCCCACGAGGACGAGCCCGGGGCCATCGCGAACCAGTGTACCCAACAGGCCGAAGCCCAGCAGCAGCACAGCCTCGAGGAGCAACGGCAGGGCATACCGACTGCCGCGGCCCGACCGCCGGCCCCAGTTGATCAGCATGGCCGAGCAGGCGGCGCCTGCCATGAAGGCCAGGAGCGCGCCGAGACCGACCAGCGCGAAGCCGACCGCCCCCAGCGCGAGATGATCGGCCATGGCGGAGAAGATCCCGGACATATGCGAGGTGTACTGCCCGATGGCCAGGAATCCGCCCGCGTTGGTGGCGCCCGCCACGAAGGTGAGAACCAGGCCGAGCTGCGTGTCGGCGGCTCCGGTTCGCTCGGCGGAGACGATCCGGCGGGTGAGACCGACGTAATGGACGGCCACGCCGCTTCGCCGCCCAGACGTTCGGTGCGCGGTCATGCCCTTTCGATCCTCATCGCGATCCTCCGGCCATCATACTTTCTTACAAGTCTTTGAGACCGGCTCGCTTGATCTGCCTCAATTCGACGAATTGTCGGCTCAGTATGATGGCGCGCAAGTCCCGAAGCCAAGAAGCAACACAGGGACAAAGGAGAGGGGCGACTGGGAAAGGCAAGCGCATGAACATTGCAGCTCCTGTTGCGACGCTATCTGTCTACGACGTGCCGGCCGAGTGGACCCACCGTGCCTATCTGGACGACGCGGGCTACCGGGCCAAGTACGAGGCCTCGGTCAAGGATCCGGAGGGCTTCTGGGCCGAGGAGGCGAAGCGCATCGACTGG